>RFHH01000086.1 GCA_003696075.1 Acidobacteriota bacterium | reverse complement strand
GAAGAGGCCCGCCTGGTCCGGTCGGTTCTCGCCGAGGCGATCTCCGGTGGTCTGGCCGTCGCCGGGCCGGAGGAGACCGCTGCGGCGGCCGGCCAGGGGGCGGTCGCCCGCCTGCTGGTCAGCGACGGCCTCAAGCTCGCCGGGTGGCGCTGCCGGGCCGGGTGTCTGTTCGGGGGTGGCGCTCCTCCGCCCTCGTGCCCCACCTGCGGCGGCGAGGTCGCCCCGTGCGACCTCCCGGCGCGCACCGCCGAAGCGGTTCTCGCCGCGGGAGGAGACGTGGAGGTCGTTCATCCGCCGACGCCCCTCGACGAGGTCGGGGGCATGGCGGCCCAGCTCCGGTTCCTCGTCTGAGGCCGTGCCTGCCGGTATATTGCCGGGGCGGCGGGCCGGAAGGCCCGGCCGGCACGGAGGACGCCAGCCGATGCGTTGGTCGACCGGAGTGATCCTCGTCTCATCCCTCGCCGCGGCGGCCGCTCCCTCGTGGGGTGCCGGGCGGCTCGAGATCCCGGAGCGGGACTACGACGCGGGCCGCGTGGAGATCGGCACGGTCGTGGAGCACGACTTCGTCTTCCGGAACGTCGGCGACGCCCCCGTGCTGATCACGCAGGTCCGCCCCAGCTGCGGGTGCACCGTGAGCGACTATCCGCCCCGGATCGAGCCGGGCGAGGAAGGGGCCGTCACGCTGCGGGTCGACACCTCGAAACTCCACTCCGGAAAGCAGGTCAAGTCGGCCACCGTGGTCACCGACGCGCCCGGTGCCGAACGCGTGGTGCTCGAGGTCAAGCTCGATCTGTTCGCCGCGCTGGAGTTCCTGCCGAAGGCTCTGGTCTATCTGAGGGTGGACCAGGGCCACGAGAAGGTGGAGAAGATCCTCGCGCGCCCGCACCGCCCGGGCCTGAAGATCACCGACGTGGTCACGAACAGTCCCTACCTCGAAGCGACGGTGGCGCCGGCCGATGCTCCGAAGCGGGAGAGCGAGGGCGAGGGGCTCGCGTCGCTGCTGCTGCCGCGCGAGGGCGATTACTGGATCACCGTCAAGGTGAAAGACGACGCTCCGGCCGGGTTGCTGCGCGGAGAGGTGACGGTCCGGACGAACGACGAGAGCCATCCGACCGGAGTGATCCGGGTGAACGCGGTCGTCGAGGGACCTCGCAAGGCCGCGGAGAGCTGATCGCCTCGCCTCCGCCGGGGCCGTCGGAGCGCCGGGTTACAATCGGGTCGTGACGGAGGAACTGGCGCTGTCCGTCTCGCTGGCGCGGCAGGCGGGACGCGAGATCATGCGCTGGTTCGGCGGCTCCTTCGCCGTCGAACGCAAGTCCGATGACAGCCTCGTCACGCCGGCCGATCACGCGGCCGACGAGCTGATCCGCGCCGGGATCGCCGCGAAGTTCCCCGCCGACGCGATCCTCTCCGAGGAGACGGCCGACGATGTCGTTCGCCTCTCGAGCGAACGGCTGTGGCTCGTCGACCCGCTCGACGGGACCAAGCACTTCGCGGCCGGCCGGAAGGAGTTCGCCGTCATGATCGGGCTGGCCTTCCGGGGCCGGCCGGTGGTGGGCGTCGTCCACCTGCCGGCCGAGGGGGTGACCTACCTCGGCGAGGTGGGGTGGGGGGCGTTTCGCGAATCGGCGGCCGAGGGCCGCCGGCCGCTCGAAATCCGGCCAGCCGTCCCGGACGCTCGCGACATCGTCGCCGTCGTGAGCCACGTGGGTCGTCACGGGCGCACCGCGCGCGCGATCGAGGCGCTCGGCGCCGGCGAGGTGATTCGCTCCGGTTCGGTGGGACGGAAGGCGATGATGGTGGCGGAGGGACGGGCCGACGCCTACCTGACCGCGAGCCGGCACTCGCGCCACTGGGACTCGTGCGCACCCGAGGCGATCGTGCGCGCCGCCGGGGGAACGTTCCTCGAGGGCAGGGGCCGGCCGATCCGCTACAACACGGCCGAGACGCGCAACCTGTACGGGTTGTTCGCCTGCCGGCCCGGACTCGAGGCGCGCCTGGTGCGAGCGCTGCTCGCTGCCGAGGAGGTTCCGTGAGGCGGGGATCGATCGCCGCGATCGCCTGCCTGGTGGGAATCGGTCTCGCCGAAACTTCCGGCCAAGGCACCGAGTGGCTGGCTCTTCTGGACCGGGGGCACCCGGGACGTTTCGCGGGACGCTCGCTCTACGTGGAAGGAACGAAGCTCCTTCGCGAAGGAAAGCTCGAGGAGGCGAGGGCGGCGCTCAGGGAGGCTGTGGTCCAGGATCCGCTGCTCGTCCCGGGGTGGGTGAACCTCTCGGCCGCCGCGATTCGGGCCTGCGATGCGACGGAATCGCTCTTCGCGGCGCTGGTGGCCCGCCTATTGGACCCCGCGAGCGAAGGCGCCGCGGCCAACCTCAGGATCGCCTTGGCCATGGAGTGTCCGGAGCCGGAGCCCGCCCCCGATCCGTTGCGGCGACTCGAGCGCGACGCGTTCGCCCGGCAGCAGAGCGCGGAGCTGTGGACCGAGCTGGCGGCGGCCGAGCGGACGGCCGGGCACCGGTTGCTGGCCGTGCTGTTCGAGGCGTTCGCGGTGCAGCGGGGAGCCGACCCGGTGCACGCGGCGCGCCGCATCTCCTCCGACCTCGAGCGGGAAGGGCTTCTCGCTGCGGCGCTCGAGGCACTGGCGGCCGTTCCGGGCGACGAGGCGATCCGCGATCGGAAGGAGCTCCTCAGGTCTCGTGTGGCCCGGATCGAACCGATCGCCGACGCCATCGCCCGCGACGCCGCGGCGGCGGGCCTTCTCGACGATGCCGCCCGGAGGGCGGCGGCCGAGGTGGCGGCGGTCCACCTGGCGCGGGGGGAAGATCGGGAGGTGGTGCGCCGGAAGATCCGCGACGCCTTCGGTGTGGGGCGGCCGCGGACGTTGGCCGGGCCTTGGGGCGAGATCGACGTCGGGCCCGGATGGGTCGTGACCGGCGGGGGAGACGGCGGACCGATCCTCGAGGCGACCCGCTTTCCCGGCGACACCCGATTGTGGATTTTCCCCTGGACGGATCCCGATCCCGGAGCCCTCGCCTCCGGTCCCCTCGGGATCTTCGGCGCGGCGCTGCGGGGCCGGTTCGCCCCTTGTCCCACCGGCTCGGGGGGTGGGTTCTGCCGGCAAGGGCGGATCGCTGTCGATCTCGGCGCGGAGGCGGCGGCGCTCCTGGCGGTCCGGATCGCGGGACCGGGACCGGACCGCCCCTCGGTCGCCGCATTGGGTCTCGCGGGCGACGCCGGGTGCGGGGCGCCTTGCCGCCGGGACCGGGAGGAGGAACTCGCTCGCGTGCTCGCCTCCCTCCGGCCGGGCGCGGAGCTTCCCCCGCCGCAAGGCGAGTGGTCCCTCGAGTTGCCGCCGGGGTGGCAGCCGCCGGGCGCGGTGGCGGACGAGTCGTCCGCTCCGTGGCGCGGCTACCTGATCGGAGGCGACCTGAGGATCGATCTGCCCCCCGGCCTCACCGTCGCCCCGATCCGGCGGGACTTCCGGGACGCCCTCGCGGGTCCCGGGACGGTCCTGTGGTTTCGGGGGCGGTTCGTCGATCTCGACGGCAAGGAGGTCGTGATCGGGGACGCCGGCCATGCGGGTCTGGTCGAGCTACCTGGAGGCGGAGCGGCGAGCCTGGAAGCGGCGAGGCGGGAGCCGTCGGAGCTGGCGCCGCGCGCCGATCCGTCGGCCCGTCTGCTCGGAGCCACCGGTCTGGATGCGGTGCTGGAACGGGCCGGGACGGGCCAGGGCGGGGTGATCGCCCGCTTCGGCGGTGGGGCCTTCCCCGGCCAGTGGCTCGCGATGCGTGTCCTCGCCGGCGGGCGCGCCGTCGATGTGGTTCTTCCGGTCTCCCGGGGCGCCGACAGCCTCTCCTTGCTGTGGATCCCGCTGACGGTCCGCCCGGCCGACCGCCCGGGACCGCCGCCGCCCGTGGACCTGGGCCGGAGGTTTCGCGTCGCGTTCCGACGGTTCGAGCGGTCGGAGGACTCGGCCGACCCGCGCGGGGGCATCCTCAGCGCGCGCGACGTGGAACTCGCGGTGCCCAAAGGATTCGGGATCTCCCTGTCGGGCGGGTCCGGTGACGGGTTTCCGATCCGGCTGCGGGCGCGTTCCTGGCGCGGCGCCGAGGGGAAGCTCGAGCGATGGGCCCCCGGCGTGGATCTGGAGGCGCGCCGCCGGCAGGTGGAGGCGGAGGAAGGTGGGCCTCCCGCCAGCGGGTGGACGGAGCCGCGGCGCACCAAGGGCGGCCGGATCACCACGGCGGTCTACGAGGCCGCCGGGCGATGCCACGTGATCCTGGTGGGGGACGGCGGCGGCCGCGCGGCCTACCACGTGGAGCTGCGAAGGGGCGAAATGGACCCCGCTCGCTGGCGCGAGGCCTGCCGCCTCGTCGCCGCTTCGATCCGCTACCGGCGCGCCGCCCGCTGAAGCGGCGCGGGCGGCGGCTCGTCCTGGCGGGCCGTCAGAGGCCCAGGGCCCGCCGCACGTCGACCAGGCTCTGCCGCAGCACGAGCCCCGCCGGACGGCTGGGCATCCGGCCCATCGTGGCGGGGAAAGCGACCGACGCCTGGATCCCGGCGGTTCCCGCGAGCGGCCCCGTGCCGACGCCGCTTCCCCTCCCCGACGCGGCCGTGGCCGCGTGCGGGGTCAGCGGGTCGATCTCGATGGGGATGTCGGGACGGCTTCCGGGACTCCGATGATGGTGGTAGTCGAACACCGCGTACCGGGCCCAGTACCACATCGGAAGCCCCTCGGCCGGCTCGACGATGTAGGGATCCTCGGGGGGCGGGGGAGCCGCCCACGCGGGAAGGACCGCCACGACGAGAAGGGAAAGGGCCCCGAACAGCACCGCGCGAGAGCGAACCGACATGGAACTCTCCTCCAGTCCTGCGGGGCAGAATCGGCATGACGATCTAACCACGGGGAGTGGAGATCTGTCAACGGGGGGCTAACGGGACCGTAAGTCGGAGGCCGCTCCGGACGGGGCGGCGTTCAGGCCGAGAGCGCGAGGAAGGGCTTCGAGCCGCGAGAGAATCCGCGCGCCGGGGATCCGAACGAGCTCTCCCAGCGGCGTTCCCCCGGTCGGCACGAGGAGATGGTCGAGCCCGGCGGCCCTTGCGCTCCGGATGTCGAGGGCCATGTCGCCCACGTAGACCGTCTCGTGCGGGGCCGTCCCGAGAAGATCGAGCGCTCGGAGCAACATCGCCGGCTCCGGCTTCGGCGGGATCCCGCCATCCGGCCCGAGGACCGCGCGCACGCTTCCGGAAAGGCCGAGCCGCTCGACGATCGGACCGGTGAAACGGGCGGGCTTGTTGGAGGCCACCGCCAGCCGGAGTCCCGCCGCGGCGAGGAGCCGCGGCACCTCCGGCACCCCCCTCATGGGTCGCGTCGCCTCGAGGAAGATCTGGGCGTAGCGCTCGCGGAACAGGCGCACACCGCGCTCCACGTTCTCCGGTCCCACGTGGCGCGCCATCAGTGCCTCGAGTCCGTGGCCGACGTCGCGCCGGACCCGGCGCACCGAAACCGCCGGAAGACCGAACGCGGCTCGTGCCCGGTTCAGAGCGTCGGCGATGGCCGCGTAGGAATCGGCGAGCGTTCCGTCCAGATCGAAGATGACGGCGCGGTAGCGGGTCATGGCCGGATGCTATCATCGCCCCTTCCCGGCAGGTCACTCCGGTCCTGCGGCGGCCGGCCAGCCGTCCGGGCCAGGGCCCGATGAGCGAGCAGCGCTCCCAGAAGATCCCGGTCGCGATACTCGGAGCCACCGGGGTGGTCGGACAGCGGCTTCTCCGGGCGCTCGACGGCCATCCGTGGTTCGAAGTCGCCGAGGTCGCCGCCTCGCCGCGCCGTGCGGGGATGCGCCTGTCCGAGGCGGCACCGTGGCGTCTTCCCGGCGGGCCTCCGGCCTTCGTGGAGTCGAAGCTGCGGGCCCCCGATCCGCGGCAGGTCCGTGCCCCGCTCGTCCTGTCGGCGCTCGATGCCGGCGCCGCGCGAGAGATCGAACCGGCGTTCGCCGCCGCCGGACGGGTCGTCGTCAGCAACGCCGCCGCCCACCGGATGGCGGAGCACGTGCCGCTGGTCGTGCCGGAGGTGAACGCGGAACATCTGGCGATCCTTCCGCGTGGGGCCCGTGGGGTGATCGTGACGAACCCGAATTGCTCGACGATCGCGCTCGCGCTGGCGCTCGCCCCGATCGCCCGCGCGCGGCGCGTGACCCGAGTGGTCGTCTCCACGATGCAGGCCGTCTCGGGAGCCGGCTATCCGGGCGTGCCGGCGCTCGACATCGTCGGGAACGTCGTCCCCGGGATTCCCGGTGAAGAAGAAAAGATCGAGCGCGAGCTTCCCAAGATCTTCGGCCGGCTCCGTGACGGCCGGGTCGAGCCGGCATCGATGCGCGTTTCGGCGCACAGCCACCGCGTTCCGGTGGAAGATGGCCACCTGATGGCGGTGAGCCTGGAGGCCGACCCGCCGATCGAACCGCAGGAAGCGCTGGAACGCCTTCTGGAGTTCCGCGGGGAGCCGCAGGAGCGGCGGCTACCATCGGCTCCGGTGCGACCGGTGGTGGTGTGCACCGATCCGCATCGCCCGCAGCCGCGCCTGGACCGCGAGGCCGGAAACGGTATGGCGGTGACCGTGGGCCGGGTCCGTCGCTGCCCCGTGCTCGGCCTCCGCCTCGTCGTCCTGGGGCACAACACGATTCGAGGAGCGGCGGGAGGAACGCTCCTGCTGGCCGAGCTCCTGGCGGCGCGGGGGTTGCTGGGATGATCGTCATGAAGTTCGGCGGCACCTCCGTGGACGGCGCCGAGGGACTGGCGCGGGCGGCGGGCATCGTGGCGGAGCACCGGGATTCGCAACCGGTGGTCGTCACCTCGGCGATGGCGGGGGTGACCGATGCGCTCGTGCGGTTGATGGAGCGCGCGCGGCGCGGGGATCTCGAGGCGGTCACGCGGGGGGTGGACGAGCTCGGGGCCAGACATGCCGCGGTGGCTCGCGAACTGGCGCCCGGAGACGAGGCTCTCGCCGCCGGACTCGACGCGGAGCTGAGACGCCTGCGCGTGGCGCTCCGGTCGGTCCGATTGAGGGGGGAGCTCTCCGAGCCGGACGCGGACGGCATCATGGGGTTCGGCGAGCTGATGGCGCAGCGGTTGTTCGCCGCGGCCCTGCGGCGCGCGGGTGTGGAGGCGGAGGCGGTCGATCCCCGGACCGTCGTCGTCACCGACGCGCGGTTCGGCGCGGCCCGTCCGAATCCGGCGGCCACCCGTGACCGCGCGCACCGTCACCTGGTACCGCTCGCCTCGCGCGGTGCCGTCCCCGTCCTGGGCGGATTCGTCGGGGCCACCCCGGAGGGGGTCCCGACGACGCTCGGGCGCGGCGGATCCGATCTGACGGCGACCGTCCTCGCTCGCGCGATCGGGGCCCGGGAGGTCCAGATCTGGACCGACGTCGACGGCCTGATGACGGCCGATCCGAGGCTCGTGCCGGAGGCGCGGGTGCTCCCGCGGGCCACCTTCCGGGAAGCGGCGGAACTCGCCGGCTTCGGCGCCCGCGTGCTTCATCCCGAAGCCGTGGATCCGGCGATGGCTTCGGGGGTTCCGGTCCGCGTGCGCAACACCCTGGCACCCGATCGCCCCGGCACGCTGCTGGTCGGGGACCGTTCCGGGCATCCGGAGCGTCCCGCAGCGGTGGCTTGCCGGGCGCCGGTGGAACTGCTGCGCCTGCACGATCCGGACCGCGTCCGCGATCCCAGGTTCCTCTCGGCCCTCGTCAGGATCGCCGGCCGGGCGGACCGCCTTCCTCTCGGCATCGCGATCGGTGCCGGGGGGCTGGAGCTGCTTCTGCCCGAGGGACGGGAACTCCCGGTCGGTGACGGCTCGAGCCGGGTGGAGCGCCGGTGCGGCCTCGCTGTCGTCGCCCTGGTGGGGGAGGCGCTCGCCCGGTCGCCCGAGCTTTGGGGTCGCGTGCTGGAATCGGCGGCGTCGGCGGGGATCGAGCGCCTGTTCCAGGGCCCGGAGGGTGTCTCGCTCGGGATGGTCGTGCCGCGGGAGCAGGCGGAGGATCTCGTCCGCCGGTTGCACGGCCGGTGGGTCGCCCGCCCGGCTCCCGCCGGCACCGGGGGCGCGTGATGACCGGCCGGCTCGCGATCGAGATCGTCGGTTTCGGCCGCATGGGCCGCGCGGTGGCTCGCGCGGCCGCCGAGCGCGGCCACCGGGTGGTGGCCGTCAGGACGCGGCAGGGCCTGCGGACGCCGGAAGGCGCCCCCCTTTCCGCCGCGCCGCGTCCCGACGTGGCGATCGAGTTCACTTGCGCGGAATCGGCGCCCGGGCTGGTGGAGGAGCTGCTCGATGCCCGGGTTCCGGTCGTGTCCGGCACGACCGGGTGCGAGGCCGCCATGCGGGATCTGGCCGCCGTGGCGCGCCGGCGGGGCGTCGGTTTTCTGTGGGCTCCGAACTTCGCGCTCGGCGTCCTGGTGATGTTCCGGCTCGCCCGAACGGCGGCCGCAGTGCTCGGCACGAGAGTCGATTTCTCGCCCTACCTGGTGGAACACCACCACGCCGGCAAGCGCGATGCACCGTCCGGGACGGCCCGCCGGCTCGCGGAGATCGTTCTCGACCGGACGCCGCGGCTCGAGCGGGCCGGTCCGGTACCGGAGGAGGGGCCGGCCCCGCCCGACCTCCTGCCGGTCGCGTGGATCCGCGCGGGCGCCGTCCCCGGCACCCACGAGCTGGGTTGGGAGGGACCGGGCGAATCGCTCGTGCTCCGTCACGTCTGCCGGGACCGGAGCGTCTTCGCCAGGGGCGCGGTCGCCGCGGCGGAATGGCTCCGCGGGCAGGACGGACCGCGGTCGGCCGACGAGATGATCGAGGCGTGGCTGGAAGGCAGGGGAGAAGGAGGCCAGCGATGACGCACAGCAGGATGCGAGGGGTCTTCACGGCGCTCGTGACGCCGTTCCGGGAGGGTGGCGCCGTCGACGAGGAGGCCTTCGTCCGGCTCGTCGACCGGCAACTGGAGGCCGGAGTGCACGGGCTGGTGCCTTGCGGGACGACCGGAGAGGCGCCGGCACTCGAGCAGGAGGAGTGGGAGCGCCTGGTGGCCGTCACCGTCGAGCGCGCGAAGGGGCGGGTTCCGGTGGTGGCGGGCACCGGTACGAACAACACGGCGCTGACGATCGCGAGGACGCGCCGCGCCCGGGAACTCGGCGCCGACGCCGCCCTCGTCGTGACGCCGTACTACAACAAGCCGAATCCCGCCGGTCTTCTGGCTCACTACCGCGCCGTCGCCGAGGAAGGGGGGCTCCCGATCGTCTTCTACAACGTGCCCTCCAGAACGGGGCTCAACGCCACGCCGGAGATCCTCCGCCCGATCGCCGAAATCGAGCTCGTCCGCGCCGTCAAGGAGGCTTCCGGGAGCCTGAGTCAGGCTCACACGCTGATCAAGGAACGGCCGGGCGGGGTGGCGGTTCTCTCCGGCGAGGACGAGCTGACCTGCGCGATGACGCTGATGGGAGGCGACGGCGTCGTCTCCGTGGTGTCCAACGTGGACCCGGCCGGGACCGTGCGGATGGTCGAAGCCGCGCTCGCGGGGGACGCGGAAGCGGCTCGGCGGGAGCACGAACGCCTGCTCGACCTGATGCGGGCCCTTTTCGCCGAGACCAATCCCGTCCCCGCCAAGGCGGCCCTCGCCGCGCTCGGGCTGTGCGCCGACGCGGTCCGGCCCCCGCTGGCTCCCGCCTCGCCGGCGACCCGGTCCCGGTTGGAGAAGGCACTCCGCGCCGCGGGGCTTCTCGGGCCGGAGCGGTGAAGCCCCGGTGTCCGGCCACGAGGATCTGAAAGCCGCGATCGAGCGGCTCGCCGGCGAGCGGCGCCCCGATCTTCGATCCGCCCGCGAAGCGGTCGAAAGGCTGCTCGATCTTCTCGAGGAGGGCCGGGTGCGGGCCGCGACTCCCGACGGGTCGGGCGGCTGGACGGTGCACCCCTGGGTCAAGAAAGGGCTGCTCCTCGCGTTCCGGGTCTCGAAGGACCTCAGGTATCCCCCCGCCGGTCCGCTCGGCTCGCGCGACAAGGATCTCCTTCCTCCGAGAGGGATCGGCACGATGCCCGGCGTGCGGCTCGTTCCGGGCGGCAGCGCCGTGAGGCGCGGAGCGCACGTGGGTCCGGGCACCGTGCTCATGCCGCCGTGCTACGTGAACACGGGGGCGTACGTCGGCCGCGGTGCGATGATCGATTCCCACGCCCTGGTCGGCTCGTGCGCCCAGATCGGCGACCGGGTCCACCTCGCCGCGGGAGCCCAGATCGGCGGCGTGCTGGAGCCCCCCGGCGCGGCTCCGGTGATCGTTGAGGAGGATTGCTTCGTCGGCGCCCTCGCCGGCCTGTTCGAGGGAGTGCGCGTGCGGCGCGGAGCGGTGATCGGGGCCGGTGTGGTCCTCACCGCATCCACCCCGCTGTACGACCTCGGCGAGGAGCGCATCCTCCGGGCCGGCTCGGACGGCGTGCTCTCCGTTCCCGAGCGGGCGGTGGTCGTGGCGGCCG
>RFHH01000085.1 GCA_003696075.1 Acidobacteriota bacterium | reverse complement strand
CCCCCATCACCGGTGCTCGGGCGAGCCTTCCGCCATGCGCGGCGTCAGCACCTGGGGTCCAGGCTTCTTGCCTGGCGCTTTGGCCGCACCCCGCCGGCGCCCGCTGGCGACCGAGACCTGGGGCGGGCCCGAGGGTGCGTGCCCCAGCCCACCTCCGAACGCTGCGGCGGCTCCTGCTCCCTGAGTCGAGCCGCCCTGGGCGACGATCCGGCCGCCCTGCTGGCGCGCCTGCCTCAGCGCCGCCTGGTAGCCCTGCAGCTCGTGTGCCGACGGGCCGCGTCCGGTACCGACGGCCCGTCCCCGCCGCTGGAAGCGGATCTGGGGTCCGCTCTCCTCCTTCTCCACCAGGATCTTCGGGAAAGCCACCGTGCTGCCGTCCTCCAGGGTGACGACGATCTGGTCCCCCTGCTCTTCGTAGGAGACGACGACGATGCTGTGGCCGTTCTTGAACCGCAGCCGTGTCGCCGCGGAGGCGGGGACAGCGGAGGCGGCGATGAGGGCGGCGAGGCAGAGGCCGGCGAGCCCGGCCCGGACGGCGGTTTCGAGTGAACGCATCCGAACCTCCCTGGACGGGCCCCTTGGGATCGCCCGCACTGTTTGTACGCCGACGCGGGGAGTCCGTCAAAGAACGTTCGCCCGCCGGCGCCATCGGCTATGATCACCCCGGAGGTTTCCATGCGCCGCACCGTACCGCTGATCGCCGCCGTTCTCGCTGCATTCGCGCCGCACTCGGAGGCCGCGACCAAGAGGAAGCCCCCGACGCTGGCGATCCGCTCCGCCCAGATCCCCGACCCCGCTTCCCCGGGAAAGGAGGCGGAGGTGCTCTTGGAGATCTCGGCCCCGGAGGGGGTCGTGCTCAACCGCTATCCGGGGGTGACGGTGAAGGTGCTCCCCGGGCGGGGCGTCGCGCCAGCCCGCGCGGAGGTCTTCGTCGGATCGAAGACCCCGATCGACGACCCCGACCGGTTCTATTTCGATTCCCCGGTGAGGGTGCGGATGCGGATGCGCGCGCTTTCCGGGCCGGACCGCGTCCGCAACGTTCCCGCGGAGGTCTCCTTCTTCTACTGCGTCAAGAAGAGCGGCTACTGCGCGCCGGGGCGGCAGTCGTTCGCCATCCCGTTCCGGGTGGCCGGGGAGTGAGCCGTCCCGCGGCGCCCGCCGCGGCCGGACCCTTCACACCGCCTCGATCCGCAGCCCGCGCGCCGAGCCCCGGGCCGGCACCACCGCCCCGCCCGCGGCGGCCACGGCATCGGCCACGCGCCGGCGGCGTTCCGGTGGCGCGAGCGCCACGCCGAAGCCGCCGCCACCGGCCCCGCACATCCGGGCCCCCCAAGCCCCCGCGCGCCGCGCGGCGGTGAGGATCGCCTCGGCCCGCCGCGGAAGCACGAGAGGGGACCACTCGGCGCGGGCGAACAGGTCGGCCGACATCGCCCGCCCCAGAGCCCGCCAGTCGCCGGCTGCGAGCGCCTCCGCCGCCCGGCGAGCCGCCCGCGTGACCGCCGCCAGAGCCCGGACGGCCGCCGGGTGGCCGTCGAGACGGCGCCTGAACATGTCCCAGTTCGACGGTCCGGAGGACCGGCCCCGCCCGGTGTCGATGAGGAGCAACCGGTCCGAGAGGGCCGCGAGTTGCGCACCGCTCGTCCTCGACACGCGCGGACCGTCCGGACCGTGCTCGAGAAGGACGATCCCTCCCCTGCAGGCCGCCCAGTGGTCCTGGGTTCCGGTGGGAATCCCGAGAATCTCGGCCTCGACGTCCCTGACCAGTCCCACCAGCCGGCCGGGCGGGCGGCGCCGTCCGGACAAGGCGGACAGGCCGGCCGCGAGCGCGATCCCTAGCGCCGAGGAGGTCCCCAGCCCGGAGCCCGCGCGGACCGGGGAGCGCATGACGATCTCCGTCCCGCGGCCGGGATCGAGCAGGGCCACCAGCCGCGTGTAGAGGGCGAGCCGCCCGCGCGACGCCCGGCCCCTCGCGCCCACGGGCCTTTCGGCCGCGAGCCCGAGGTCGGCGGAGCGGATGCGGTGCCGGGAAGGGTCGGGCGAGGGAGATAGGTCGGCGCGGGCGCGCAGGGACAGGGCGACGGCCACGGTGACCGCTCCCGGGTGCAACAAGCCGAGCGGCCAGATGTCGAGCGTGCCGCCGGCGAGATCGGCGCGGAGCGGAGCCTCGACGCGAAGGGGCCGAAAACGGCGGCGCCCGTCCTTCATGCGACCTCCCCGATGCGGGTGGCCATTATCGACGACCCGCGCCCCTCCGGGCGCCGATGCCGCCGCCGGCCCGGCCGAACCCTTCCGGTGACCCCCGGCCGGTCGCACCGGCGACCCAATCGTCGAGGGCCACCACGCGGCGTTCCCACGAGTGGATCCTCGCCCGGGCCGCCACGGCAGGCCGGAGCGCCGCCACACGCTGCGGGTTTTCCAGCAAGGCGCGCAGCCGGGCCAGCAGCTCGCGCTCGTCGCGGTACAGCAGGTGAGGCGCGAGGGCCCGGCCCACCAGTTCCGGGTAGGACAGGCGCTCCGGCAGGAGCGGCACGACTCCGGCCGCCATCGCCTCCACGGTCGCGTAGCCGAAATTCTCCTGCGCGGCCGTCGAAACGGAGAGATCGGCCCGCCGGAGCCACGCGAGGTAGCTCCCCCGCGTTCGGGCGGGTTCGGCGCGGAGGATCCGGTCTCCGAGCTTCTCCCGCAGGAGTTCCAGGGGGCGTGGACGAGACTGCACCGTGGTGCCGAGGAGGATGAGGCGGAAGGAGGCCCCGCCCTCGGCCAGGCGCAGCATCGTTCGGGCGAAGGCGCCCGGCCTTTTGTCCTCCTCCCACCGGTGGTTCCACAGGATCGCCGGAGGGTCGCCCACCGGGCGCGGCTCGGGAGGGGGAAACCCGGAAAGCTCGACGCCGGGCGGGAGCACGCGGGCGGCACGATCGAAGTGCCGCAACACACCCCTCGGCCGCGGAGGCGCCGCTTCCTTCACGAACGCGGCGAGTCCCGCCCGCATCGCCTCGAGGTGGGCCCGGGAATTGAAGCCGTGGCCGTCGGCCGCGAGAACCGAAGCCAGATGCGCCACGGCGAAGCTCCGCTCGAGGGGCTGTCCCGGGGGACGGGGGTACGAGAACTGGTTCTCGTGCCAGTAGACGAGCCAGGGAACCCGCCCGGCCGGCCCTGCGAACAGCTTGAGATGGGCGGCGTCGACGAGAGACGTGCAGATCACCGCGTCGGGCGCGGGCTCTGCTGCGAGGCGCCGGGCCAGCTCGAAGGCTCCGGTCCGGAGCCGCCACTTCCAGTGGGCCCCCGGCAGGGAAACGATCCGCCAGCGGTGCCGGCTGTGGCGCCGCCACCCCCGGGCGAACGCGGCATGCGACCCGTCGAGAAAGGGTTCGACGAAGAGGAGGCTCCGCGACGCTTCCCGTTCGGCCACCGGCGGGAGTCTACCTCGCGGCCGCCGGAAGGGTCCGCGTCCGGGTCTCGAGGCCGGAACTCGGGAGAGCTGTTCCTGCCGAGCGGAAAACCGCCTCAGCGGCTCCCGCCGCGGCCGAGGGCGTCCCTGGCGTGGACGGAGACCATGGCGCCCGGGGACGGCCGGAACGCGGCGGCGGCTCGCCTCGCCGGCGCTGGATTCCGCCCCGGGCGGGCCTCCGCGCCCCACGCGCCGGGGGCCGCGGCCGCCCGGGCATGCCGCGCGCGGCGACGGAGGATCTCGAGCGAACCCGCCCACCATTCGGGCGGCACGTCGCCCAGCCAGGACGGGTGGAGGGCGACCTCGCGAACGGGAAGCCCGCCGAGCCGGAGGACGACGAGGCGGCGCCCGAAGCGCTTCCGCAGGCGCACGGACCGCAGCTCTCCCCAGTCGATCCTCGACCCCCCTCCCCGGCACCCGAGAACCAACCCGTCCTGGTCCACCACCAGCGGTGACCGGGAGCGCCGCAGGCGCCAGGAGTCGCGGGCCAACGCGGCGAAGAGGACCCCACCCCCGACGGCCAGTGCGCGAGCTGGGGGCCCGGAGGCGCTCGCGGCGAGGGCGGCGAGCGCGGCCGCGAAAAGGGCTGCCACGGCGGTCCTCGCCAGCAGCCAGCGCCGCGGGAGCGGGACCTCGATCCGGAAGCGCGGCATCGAGCCGGTCATCGAGGCGAATATAGGGTTCGGGAAGAGGGCGGGCCGCCTGCGGGAACGGCCCCGAACGGCTCCGGACGCGAGCGCGGCGGGCCGGGTCCTGCCTATCGGTTCCGGCGCTCCCGGAAGCGGTGGACCGTTCCGGCGGTGGCCCGCAGCCGCCCCTTGAGATAGGCGCCTTCGGCGACGGCGATCCGGGGTCCGGTGACGTCCCCCCGGACCCGTCCGCTCTCCGCGAGCTCGAACTGGTCCTGGACGCCGATCTCCCCGTCGACCGCCCCTTCGACCAGCACGCACTTCGCCCGGATCGAACCCTCGACGACCGCTCCCTGCATGACGCGGACCAGGGTTCCCGAGGAGACCGGGCCGACCACGCGCCCGGCGATGACGATGGTGCCCTCCGAGGACAGCTCCCCTTCCACCGTCATCCCGTGGCCGACGACCGTCACGTCGTCCGACCACTGGGTCGCGCCCGGATAGCGGTCGAGAAGCCTCAATCTGCGGTTCGGCATGGGGTGCGAGAATACCAAAGGCAGGAGGCTGGCGGCGCGGCGGAGGAGGGCGCTAGAATCGCGCGCCGCCGGAGCCCCGCGTTCCGGGCGCGCGCCGCCGGGCCAGAGTAGCTCAGTGGTAGAGCAGCTGATTCGTAATCAGCAGGTCGCCGGTTCAAGTCCGGCCTCTGGCTCCACCACCGGGCGCCGCGCCGCTGCCCCGGGCACCGGGCCCCTCCGAAGGACGATGCGGCGCGTCAGGGTCGCGTCGGGTTCTCCGCCGCGCTCCGTTCCGGGCGCCGGCCCTCACCGTCATCGCGGCCGCAGGACGCCGGCGAATCGCTCCCGGTACACCCCGAATCCGAGATAGGCCTCGAGGACGACGATCACGGCGGCCAGGGGGAGGCCGGCCGGGTCGAGAAAGAGGTGGAACAGCGCGATCTGCACCACGACCGGCGCCAGGAGCACGAGGGCCAGCGGAACGAAGAGATCCGCGAGGAGGGCCGCGCCGGAGATCGTCTCCACCAGCTTCAGAACGGGGAAGAAGTAGCCGGTCCCGGCGAGCGCCTCCATCATCGAGCGCGCCGGCCCCGCCAGCTCGGGCATCGGCAGGAAGTGCAGGAAGCCGTTCAGTCCGAAGACGAAGAAGATCAGCCCGAGCAGGACCCGCGCTCCGAGGTCGATCCAGCGCTTCATTTCCGTTTCCTCCTGCCGCTCCGTCATCCTCCGCGTCTCGTCTTCCCGGATCCGGCGGACCGGCGTCAGAAGCGGGCGGCGATCGGCATGCGCCGTCCCGTTCCGAAGGCCTTCGGGGTGACCCGCAGGCCCGGCGGTGCCTGCCGCCGCTTGTACTCGTTCCGGTCCACGGCGCGGATCACCCATCGCACCGTCTCCGCATCGTAGCCGGCGTCGACGATCTCCTCGGCCGATTGCTGCCGCTCGATGTAGCGCTCGAGGATCGCGTCGAGGATCTCGTAGGGCGGGAGGGTGTCCTGGTCCTTCTGGCCAGGCCGCAGTTCCGCGGAGGGAGCTTTCCGGAGAATCGGCGCGGGGATGCGCTCTTCGGCGCGGTTGTACCACTCCGCGAGCCGGTACACGGAGGTCTTCAGCAGATCGCTGATCACGGCGAGCCCCCCGCTCATGTCCCCGTAGA
The DNA here is from genome assembly GCA_003696075.1 of Acidobacteriota bacterium. NCBI lineage: Bacteria > Pseudomonadati > Acidobacteriota > Acidobacteriota bacterium. The sequence goes on along the minus strand of RFHH01000085.1, from coordinate 11,446 downwards.
GGGTGCAGTACCCGACGGCGAGCTCGCTCTTGTTTCCGGTCGTGAGCAGGAGGGCGCCAAGCTTGTTCGAGTAGGACATCAGGATCGTTCCGCGAATCCTCGCCTGGAGATTCTCCTCCGTGACGTCCGCGGGACGCCCCTCGAACGCCGCGGCCAGGGCCCTCTGGAAGGCGTCGAACACATCGTGGATCGGCACCACGTCGCAGCGGATTCCGAGGCGGCGCGACAGCTCCAGAGAATCGTCGACCGATCCCCGGGAGGACCACCGCATCGGCATGGTCACGCCGCGGACGCGGTCGGGCCCGAGCGCGTCCACCGCGATGCAAGCGGTCAACGCCGAGTCGACGCCGCCCGAAAGTCCGAGCACCGCCGAGTCGAACCCGCACTTCCGCACGTAGTCCCGCACGCCGAGAACGAGGGCGCGCCGAATCGATTCCTGCTCGGCGAGCACGTGCGGCCGTTCGTCGACGCCGGGGGCCGCCGTGTCGACCACACGAACCTCTTCTTCGAACGGCGTCAGCGAGGCGATCGGGCGGCCCGAAGCGTCCACCGCCAGGCTGTGCCCGTCGAAGATCAGCTCGTCGTTGGCGCCCACCTGGCCGACGAAGACGGATGGAAGCGCCCAGGCCCGGGCGAGACGGCTGAATCGTTCGAAGCGGTCGAGCTGCTTGCGGCGGTGAAAGGGCGACGCCGAGGGATTGACGATCAGCGTCGCGCCGTCGCGGACCAGCTCTTCGATCGGGTTGTGGGGATAGCGCGGCTCCGCGGCGAAGCTGGGATCGTTCCACGCGTCCTCGCAGATGGCGACCCCGACCCGGCTCCCCCGGAAGGGGATGGCTCGCGCCGGAGGACCCGGCCGGAAGTATCGGGACTCGTCGAAAACGTCGTAGGTGGGGAGAAGACGCTTGCGGTGGCGGCCGAGAACGGAGCCCGCGTGGACGAGCACCGCCGCGTTGTAGAGCCCCGGGGCCCCCGGCCCGTCCGCGCGTTGCACCGTCCCCACCAGGAAACCGAGGTCGGGGCGCTCGCGGGACAGGGCGAGCACCGCCTCCTCCGCGCGCTCGAGCCGCTCGACGAACCAGGCGTGAAGGAGCAGATCCCGCGGCGGATAGCCGGCGAGGAACAGCTCGGGCGTGACCAGGAGGTCGGCCTCCCCGGGCGCGATCCGCGCGGCGGCCCGGCGCAGCCTTTCGAGGTTTCCTTCCACGTCGCCGACCGTCGGGTCGAGTTGGGCGATCGCGATCCTCACCGGATCTCCTCCGCCGGCAGTGTAACCGCTCCGGAGCGCCCGCCTGGAGGGCATACTGGCGGCATGGACGATCGCTCGGTCCCGGTTCCCGACGGCAACCGAGAGACCCTCACCGTCCTCGTCCGCCGGGCCCTCGGCCTGAGCCATCGCCAGGCCCGCGAGCTGATCCGCGCGGGCCGGGTGGTGGCCGGCGCCGGCCCCGTCCTCGACCCGGCGTGGCGGCCCCCCGGGGGGACGGCGGTCCGGGTGCTCCGCGCCCCGCTCGGGCAGGTTCCGGCGGCCCCGCCGCTGACCGGTCCCGGCTTCCGGGTCGTCTACGTCGACCGGGACCTCGCGGCCGCCGACAAGGAGCCCGGCCTGCTGGTCGTCCCGACGGGGCGCGAGGGCGAGGAGACCCCGCTCGTGGCCCGGGTGGCGGCCGCGCTGGCGCTGACCGGCCGGCGGACGAAGGCTCTGTGGGTGGTCCACCGCATCGACCGGGAGACCTCCGGGTTGGTCCTGTTCGCCCGAACGCCCGCCGCCTTCGAGGGCCTGTCCGATCAGTTCCGGGAGCGGCGGCCGGTCCGGGAGTACCTGGCGATCACCGAGGGGATCCCGGAGCCGCGGGAGGGGGTCTGGGAAGACCGCCTGGTCGAAGAGGAGGATCCGCCCCGCCGCGTCCGGCTCGCGCGCGGCCGGGAGCGTGGCCGCGTCGCGCGGCTCCGCTTCAGGGTCGAGCGGGAGCGCGAGCGCCCGCCCACGGCCCTCGTCCGGGTGTGGCTGGAGACCGGCCGCCGCAACCAGATCCGGGTGCAGTTCGCCTCCCGCGGCTGGCCGCTCCTCGGCGACCGGTTCTACGGGGCGCGGCGGCGAGGCACCGGCCGGACGGCGCTGCATGCCGCGAGGCTCGGTTTCCTGCACCCGCGGACCGGCCGCAGGATCGAGCTCGAAGCGCCGCTCGCACCCGACCTGTCACGGCTCGTCGAGCGGCTGTGGCCCCGCTGAGGCCGTCTCATCGGGCGAGGTAGCGCGCCTCCGGAACCCCGAACGGGCCCTCGCGCGCCACGCCCCCCCGGCCGGTGGCGGCGAGGCGCTCGAGCACCCAGCCCGCCTCGAAGGCCATCTCCGGCATTCCCACCCGCGAGGCCCACTCCGCCGCACTCCGCGCCGCCCCACGCTCCGCGGAGAGGGTCTCGAGCAGCCGCCGCTGGAGGTCGAGAATCCCCGCGGCGGCCTTCTTGCCCGCCTCGACGCCCGGCTGGTTGTAGGCGTTCACGCGCACCAGCGACGCGTACAGGCCCACCGCCCGCTCGTAGAGGGCAATGAGTCCTCCGAGGCGCCGCGCGTCGAGGCTCGGGAGGACGATCGCCAAGACCCGCCGCCCGTCTTCGAGAAGGGCCCGGCGGGTGCCCAGGAGGAAGCCCAGCAGGTAGTCGCCGGCGTCGACGCCGGGCTCGACCTCCCGGGCTCCCGGCGCTTCGTCGCCGATCACGCCGATCAGCGTCGCAAAGTAGTTGTCCAGGCCGTCGCGGAGCTGCTGGACGTAGGCGTGCTGATCGGTCGACCCCTTGTTCCCGTAGACGGTCAAGCCCTGGCGCACCTCGCGGCCGTCGAGGTCGTGGCGCTTGCCCAGCGACTCCATGACCAGCTGCTGGAGGTAGCGGGCGAGGAGGACGAGTCGATCGCGGTAGGGAATCACGACCATGTCGCGGCGGCCGCGGCCTTCGCCGGCCTCGTACCAGGCACGGGCCAGCCGGGCCGCGGGGTTTCCGACCGGATCGTGGCGCCGGGTCCGCTCGTCCATCTCCCGCGCGCCGCGGAGGAAGCCGTCGATGTCGCGCCCCGTGAGCGCCATCGGCAGCAGGCCGACCGCGGAGGTCACGGAGGTCCGCCCCCCCACCCACTCCCACATGGGGAAGACGCCGAGCCAGCCCTCGTCGCGGGCCCGCCGCGCCAGGGGGCTCCCCTCGCCCGTCACCGCGACGAGGTGCCCCGGCGGCGAGCATCCCGCCTCCGAGAGCCTGGCCGCGATCTCCTCCAGGCCGTTCCGGGTCTCCGGCGTGCCCCCGGACTTGGAGACGACGACCGCCAGCACTTCGGCCCAGTGCCCCTCCAGGCGAGCGGCGAGCCGCGCGAAGCCGTCCGGGTCGGTGTTGTCGAGGAATTCGATCTCGGGCGCCCCGGGTGCCCCCGGGAGAGCATCCGCCACCAGCTGAGGCCCGAGCGCCGAACCGCCGATCCCGATGTGGACGATCCGGCGGAATCGGCCTCCTTCCGGCGGCCGGATCGCGCCCCGGCGCACCTCCCTCCCGAAGCGCTCGACCTCTTCACGCGTTCGCCGGATGGCCGAGGCGATCTCCGGGGAAGGGGCCCGGTCCGGGTCGCGAAGCCAGTAGTGGCCGACGCGACGTCCCTCGTCCGGATTGGCGACGGCCCCCGCCTCGAGGGCATCCATCGCCGAAAAGGCGCGCTCGATCGGCCCGGCGAGCGGATCGCGGTCCGGCTCCGGGCAAGGGAACGCCTCCAGATCGACGACGACGCCCGGAGGCTCGACGACGAGACGCTCTCCCCCGGCGGGGCTGCGGCTTCCCTCGGATCGCATCGGCTCTTTCCGTCCCTCCGGCGGTGCAGCCTTCCGGACGGGGAGAGTCTATCCGCGATCGCGCCCTCCCGGCCGATCCGCCGCGCCGGCCGCCGGCCCCGGGGGGCCGGCGGCCGCGGCGGGACGCCGCCAGCCGCTTCTCAGGGGCAGGCCGGCGGCGCCGGACGCTCCGTCCCGTTGCTGTCGCTGCCGAGCGGACCGACGCAGGCGCCGTTCTGCCCGGCGCTGTCGTACCAGTAGATCTCGCCGGGCGCGGGCACGGCGGGATCGTCACCTTGCGACACCGTCAGCCCGCTCAGCAGGCAGGATTCGTTGTACACCCACGGCACCACCACCGTGCCGCGGTACAGGTTGTAGGTCGTCGCCCCGGCGGCGTCCGCCCAGTCGAAGGTGGTCTTGTTCGACAGGAAGACGGAGGTCACACCGGTCGACCCGACCGAGCAACCGGCCGAACTCGGGTCGTCCGGAGCGCCATCCTGCGAGTCGGGGACGCCGTCGTTGTCCCGGTCGCCCTGCGGAACCAGCCGCGCCTCTCCGGCCGCATCCCTGAGGTCGTCCGGCCCGTCGCCGAGCCTCGTGCCGCCGACGACCTCGACGCCCGGCGTCCCGTCGAACTCGGCAACGAGCAGCCAGCGATGATCGCCGAGCCGGTCGGAGGAGGTGGCGCCGTGCAGGAGCTGGCTGGGCGGCACCGCCGCCAGATCGGCCACGAGATTGCCGGAAGCGAGCCTGGCCGACGGCAGCACCAGCACGCCGCCCGCGTCCACGCGCCCGCCGCCCGGACCGTCGGATCCCGGCGCGCCGAGCAGGTAGTCGAGCGTCCCGTCCCCGTCGTGGTCCGCCAGCGCCACCGAGCGTCCGGCCTCGCGCCCGGCCGCATCGCCGTACAACGCGAGGTCGGCGACGTTCTCGAGGATCGATCCCGAGATCCCGGAGAAGCTCGCCCGGCCCTTCAAGAGCAGCGCCCCGCCAGCGTCGGTGCGCGTGGCCGCGCCGGCCGGCTCGTCCTGGCCGGGAACCCCGACCAGGAGGTCGGACCGGCCGTCCCGGTCCACATCGCCCAGCGCGAGTGAATCGCCCAGGGCGTCGGCCGCGCTCCGGCCGTACAGAACGGCATCGACGTGGGAGGAGTTGCCGAGGTCGATGTCGTTGCCGCCGCCGGGCGGGTTCTGGAGGGTGGTGCCGGACAGGACGTAGACCTCCCCACCGTCGACCGCGGCGTTCGCGCTCCCGTCCGCGTCCGGCGCTCCGATCACCAGGTCGCCCTTCCCGTCGCCGTCGAGGTCCCCGGACGCCAGCGCTTTGCCCGCGTGGTCGCCGGGATCGGCGCCGTAGATGTAGACATCCACCGCGAACGGATCGATCGAAGTGATCGTGCCGAGGTTGAGGTTGTTGATGACGTAGATCTCACCCGAACCCGTTTCGACGTCGAAGTTGCCGTCGCTGGTGGGCGAGGCACCCACCAAGTCGTCCTTGCCGTCGCCGTCGTAGTCGAGAACGGCCAGGCTCTCGCCGAACCGGTCACCCGGATGGAACGCCTCGCCGAAGATCGTGAGGTTGGAGGAGGTGCTGGCGAGGTCGATCACCGGACTCAGCGATCCGCCGTAGAAGACGTGGACCTGGCCCGTATCCGGGTCGCTGTTCCCGTTGCCGTCGCCGCCCGGCGCGCCCAGGACGATGTCGTCGATGCCGTCGTTGTTCAGATCGCCGACCGCCACCGCGTAGCCGAGCTCGTCGCCGGCCTGCTGCCCGAGGATCTCGACGTCGGCCGAAGTGGTCGCGAGATCGACCGTCGCCGTGATCGGGCCGTAGAACACGTAAGCCGCACCGGCGCCCGTGCGGCCCGACGGCGAGTGGTCCGGCGCACCGAGCAGGAGATCCAGCGTGCCGTCGTTGTTGAAGTCGCCCATGGCTCCGGCCCCTGCCAGGTGGTCGGATGCCGCCGCGCCGTAGACGGCCAGGCCGTCCGCGGTCGTGTCGTACTCGAGCGTCTCGCAGGCGTTGCCGGTCCCGTCGCCGTCGGCGTCGTACTGGTCGGCGTTCGCGACGGGCGGGCAGTTGTCGCTCGCGTCGGGAACGCCGTCGTTATCGTCATCGTCGTCGCAGGCGTCACCCGTGCCGTCGCCGTCGAGGTCGGATTGCGTCGAGTTGGCGACGGTCGCGCAGTTGTCGTCGCACTGCTCCCGCACTCCGCCCGTGCACGGATCCACCGTCCCGTCGCCGTCGTCCTCCGGAATGCCGTCGTTATCGGCGTCCGTCTCGCAGGCGTCTCCCGTACCGTCACCGTCCGAGTCGAGCTGATCCTGATTCGTCGTCAGCGGGCAGTTGTCGCAGGCGTCGCCCCACGTGTCGCCGTCGGAGTTCGCCTGGTCCGGGTTCGACGCCGCCGGGCAGTTGTCGTTGAGGTTGCGCAGGCCGTCCCCGTCGAGATCGCTGGGGGACACGATCCAGACCTCCCCCGCATCCGACCTGTCGGTCGTGTCGTCCGGATCGCCGTCGCCGCCATCGGCGCCGATGATCAGGTCCGGGACGTCGTCCAGGTTGAAGTCGCGCGCCACCAGGGCCTGCCCGAGGTTGTCGAACGGATCGGCGCCCAGAATGGACGTCATCGGCTTCACCGTGATCACGTCGGCAAGGTCGACGACCGCCACTCCCTGGATGTCCTTCCAGGAGTAGGCGATGACCTCGCCCGGCGGATTTCCGCTCCCCGTGCCGCCGTCGGAGTTGATGGCGCTCATCGCCAGCTCGGGAGTGGCATCCCCGTCCAGGTCCCCGATCGCCACGTCGTGCCCCAGGGCATCGCCGGACGCGCGGCCGTAGAACACGGTGTGGGCGACGTTGTCCACCCGGTCGGTCGTCCAGCTCGTCCGGCCGAGCACCAGATACGCCTCGCCGGCGCCGATCTTCGCGTTGTTTCCGCCGGCGCCGAACGAAACACCGATCAGGATGTCGTCGATGCCGTCGCCGTCGACATCGCCCGTGGCCAGCGAGTGCGGCAGCCCGTCCGAGGTGTCGACCCCGTAGAGGTAGGGATCGGGATCGGTCTCGAAGTCCCGCTTGCCGCCCACGGTCAGGTTCGACCCGCCGAAGACGATGTGAAGCTGGCCGGCACCCGTGATCCCATCGGCCGGACCGTCACCGCCGGTCGCACCGACCAGCAGGTCGTCCGTCCCGTCACCGTTGACATCGCCGACCGCCAGCGCCTTCCCGGCCGCGTCCGCCTCGCCGCCCCCCTTGATCAGGTAGTCCGGCGTGTCGTAGCGGTACTGGGTCGCGCCCGAAAACCCGTTGCCGAAGTCGACGAACACCCCGCCGAAGAGGATGTCGCTCGGCGGATTTCCGCGGGACTCCTTGTAGTTCGGCGCGCCCAGCGCGATGTCGAGCGAGCCGTCCTGGTTCAGGTCGAGCACGGCGATCGCCCGGCCGAGCTGGTCCCCCGCTTTCTGGCCTGTCCAGGACGCGTCGGCCTCCGGCACGTTGTCGCCGCAGTCGAGCGCCTTCAGGTCCATCGTCGGCGGCCAGTTCGTCCGTCCTTTGAGGAGATAGACGCGGCCGCAGTTGTTCGAGCGCGACTCGTCAAGGACGCAGCCCAAGGCCGGATCGGTGTGGGCCTGGATCGTGCAGTCGCCGCCCGGCGCGCCGAGCAGCACGTCGTCGATCCCGTCACCGTCCACGTCCGCAGCGAGGACCGTCCGCCCCATCTGGTCCTCCCGCTGCTCGCCGTAGATCACCACGTCCGGGGCGATGACGGCGAAATCCCGCTCCCCCGCGCTCAGCGGTCCGAATTCGATGTATGCCTCTCCGCCGTTCTCGCGGAGGTTCTGGTCCCCGTCGCCGTTGGGCACGCCGATGAGAAGATCGGGCTGCCCGTCGCCGTTGAAGTCCCCGGAATCGACCGCCATCCCGGCGTTGTCGACGAGTTCGATACCGTAGGCGACGAGGTCCTCGAACGAGTTCGTCGAGGCCTGGTCCCCGAGGTGCAGCTCGGTGAAATCGCACGCGTCGCCGACGCCGTCGCCGTCCGCGTCCTCCTGCCCCGGGTTCGCCGCGTACTGGCAGTTGTCGTCGCATCCCGTCGTCATCCCCGGCGCGCACGGATCGTCCGTGCCGTCCCCGTCGTCGTCCGGAATGCCGTCGTTGTCGTCGTCGTCGTCGCAGGGATTACCCGTCCCGTCGCCGTCCGCGTCGAGCTGGTCCTCGTTGGGAATGTTCGGGCAGTTGTCGCAGGCATCGCCGAGCCCGTCCGCATCGACGTCCTCCTGGCCGGGATTCGCAACCGAGGCGCAGTTGTCGCAGGCGTTACCGAGGCCGTCGGCATCCGCGTCCGCCTGGTCGCTGTTGCTGTTCAGCGGGCAGTTGTCCGAGCTGTCCAGAACGCCGTCGTCGTCGTCGTCCGAGTCGCACGCATCTCCCCGCGAGTCACCGTCCGTATCGGTCTGGAAGCCTTCGCGCCACTCGTCGGCGCTGACGGTGCCGTCGTAGTCCTGGTCGCATGCCGTGACCGACTCGTTGCAGTCGCCGTTCCTTACGCCGGGACAGTTGTCGCACGCTCCGCCGACACCGTCGTCGTCCGACAGGAAGCCGCTCTGCTCCGTCTGCGACGGGTTGCAGGTATCCGGACAGTTGTCGCACGCGTCGCCGACGCCATCCTTGCCGGTCGTGTCGGGCTCGCCGGGATCGCGCACGCCGTTGCCGTTCTCGTCGACGAAGAGCTTGTCACCGGGCGAGCCAAGGGTCCCGTCGCCGTCGCTGTCGTAGAACAGGCACTCGTCGGTCTGCTGGTGTTCGAGGTCGTTGTCGGCCTGGTAGCCGGCCGCGATCTCCGAAGCGGTCAGGGTTCCATCGTGGTCGAGGTCGCAGTAGGCCGGGTCGAGGTCGCAGTTCCCGTTCGGGTCGTTCGGGCAGTTGTCGCAGGCGTCCCCCACCTCGTCGTCGCCCGAGTTGGCCTGAGACGGGTTGGAGACGGTGGGGCAGTTGTCGCACGCGCCCCCGACCCCGTCGGCGTCGATGTCGTCCTGGTCGGGGTTGAAAACGCTCGGGCAGTTGTCACACGCGTCGCCGACCTCGTCCGAGTCCCCGTCGAGCTGCTGCGGGTTCTGCACCGACGGGCAGTTGTCGCACACGTCGCCCAGGCCGTCGCCGTCGGTGTCGTCGTTCAGTGAGCTCGGGACATGCGGGCAAAGGTCGCTGGTATCGGGAATGGTGTCGTTGTCGTCGTCGGGATCGCACAGGTCACCCGACCCGTCGCCGTCGTTGTCGAGCTGGTCCGCGTTGGCGAGGTTCGGGCAATTGTCGCAGACGTCTCCCACGCCGTCGCCGTCGGTGTCGAGCTGTGGATTGGGATCGAAGGTGCCGTTGGGAACGGTGCGGCAGTTGTCGTCGCAGTTGGCGGTCTGCCCGCTGGCGCAGGGATCGAACGTCCCGTCGCCGTCGTCGTCCGGGATCCCGTCCTCGTCGTCGTCGGTGTCGCACACGTCGCCGAAGCCGTCTCCTTCGGAGTCGAGCTGGTCGCGGTTGTAATCGTTGGGACAGTTGTCGCAGAAGTTACCCCACAGATCGCCGTCGTCGTCGAGCTGCTGGTCGTTCGGTATGTTGGGGCAGTTGTCCTTGAGGTTTCGGTGGCCGTCCAGCTCGTTGTCGATCGTCGTCAAGAGCCACACCGTCCCCGCTCCGATGCGGGTATCGTCGTTCGGATCGGAAGGCGTGAGGTCGGGGGCGTTGGCGAAGGGAGCCCCGGCGACGAACTCCGCGAGCAGGTCGTTGTTGATGTCTCCGACGGCGAGCCCGAACCCGAGCGAGTCGAGGGATTCCTTCCCCCAGACCACGGGGGCGTTCGCGTTTTTCAGATCCTCGTCGGCCATCGGCCGGCCGGGAGTTCCGTAGCGGATCCAGATCTCCCCCGCCGAGCCACGGAGATTCCCGTTGCTGGCGGCGAACGGCGCAGCGGACACGATGTCGTTCAGGCCATCTCCGTCGATATCGCCGACGGCGACGCGATTCCCGAAGCCGTCCCCCGAGTCCTTGCCGACGACGGTGAAGAAGTTGAAGCCCGGCGGATCGGCGAGGTCGATGATCCCGGAGGTGGTCCAGCTTCCCCACACCGTGGTCACCTCGCCCACCGAGAAGCGATCGATCGTCCCGTCCCCGTCGTCGTCCTTGCTCGCGGCGGGGATGCCGATCAGCAGGTCCTCGGAGTTGTCGTTGTCCACGTCGCCCGTCGCCAGGACCTCCCCCGCCCGGTCGCCCGGGTTCTCGCCCCAGATCTCGAGGTCGGGTCCCGTGCTGTCGAGGTCGATGGTGGCGGGCCACGACGTGCGGCCGTAGAAGACGTACACCTCGCCGCCCTCGACCCGCGGCGTGCTGGAAGGCCCGCGGCCCAGCGGCAGTCCGATCGCGATGTCCGCGATGTGGTCGAAGTTGAGCTGGCCGACGGCGATCGCCGCGCCGACTCCCGCCTGCTCCGACGCCCCGTCGTTGATCGTGCCGTCGCCGTCCCAGTCGTAGGAGGGCCCGTAGATGATCAGATCGGCCGGGGCTGTGGAAAGATCCCGCACCCCGTCGGTGAAGACGGTCTGGGAGGACAGGAGCACGTGCACCGCGCCGGCACCCGGCCTGGCGTTCGATGGCCCATCGTCCTCCTCGGCCCCGATGATCAGATCGACGCTCCCGTCGCCGTCGACATCGCCGGCTGCCAGGGAACTCCCGAGCTGGTCTCCCTCGTCCGCCCCGATGATCCACAGGTCGGCCCGGCTCTTCGACTCGTCCGGTCGCCGCAGATCGAAGGGCTTGGCGCGCGGGCGGCCGCCGAACAGGACATACACCTCGCCCCGGCTGGGAAGGCCGTTCGGATCGGCCGTGCCGTCGCCGTCCACGTCGAGCTGCGGGCCCTCCGGCCCATCCGCGAGGGGAGCCCCGATGATCAGGTCGTCGAAGCCGTCGTTGTTCAGGTCAGCGAAGAGGACGCGCATCCCGACGCCGTCCCCGGCGTCGGCGCCGACGATGACGAAGTCCGGCTCGTCGCCGGCTCCGATGTCGAGCGTGGGGTCGTAGGGAGGATCGCCCAGCCAGACGTAGACGGCACCGGAGGACTCGCGGTCCGACAGAACGCCGCGGAAGCCGGGCGCGGTGGCCGCGATGTCCAGCGTGCCGTCCCCGTTGAAATCGCCGAGCGCGACCTGGTCGCCCAGCTGGTCGTTCTCGCGCTTTCCGTAGCGCACCAGATCCTGGCCGTCCGCCAGGTCGATCTGGTCGACGCGCTGCGCCAGGGCGGCGGGGACCGCCAGTAGGGACAGGAGAACGACCAGGAACGGAACGGAAACAGACAGGCGATGGGAGCCACCTCGATTCATCGTCGGCTTCTCCATCGGGCGACACCCGGCTTTCGCTCGGGGGCCGACCGACCGTGTCGTGTCGGGGAACGCGGCAAGGGGACCCAGCTACAGGACGACGCCCGGCTCGCCTACGCGCACCGTCTCCCTCCCGCGTCGCCCCGCCCGGAGAATGCGGGGTGGACTTCGCCCCCGCGAGCGGCAATGTACTGCCACGGGCTCCTGTTCGCAGCCCTTTTTTCTTGTAGGCTCGCCGGGTCCCGCACCTCCCGGTGCGCACGGAGGCGT
>RFHH01000084.1 GCA_003696075.1 Acidobacteriota bacterium | reverse complement strand
GCGCCGGGGCCGGCCGGGCGGTCCGGCCGGCCCCGGCAGGGTTTTCCGGGCGAGCGTCAACGCCCCGACGTCGCCGCGCCGGCCTGCCGGCGCGAGCGCCGCGCCCGCCGCCGCCCCCTTCACGCTAACACACTGCAAAACCGGCCGATAGGCGGCGACTCCCGCTGCGGCACGCGCCTTGCTGTCCCGGAGCTGTCGCACGGGAGATGGCCGCGATGCCCGAGAGCCGTTCCGCCGCCGAGGCACGTTCGGACGAGGCGCCCGCGCGCCGGCCGCGCTACGAGCGCGAGGAGTTCCACCGCCTTCCGCTCGACATCTCCGCGCGGATCGCCGTCGGGTCCGCGCGCCTCGGCGATCTTCTGCGCCTGCAGCCGGGGGCGGTGGTTCCGACCGAAACACCGGTCGGCGAGCCGTCGCGGCTGATCGTCGAAGGAATCGCCGTCGGGCGCGGAGAACTCGTCGAGATCAAGGGGCGCATCGCGTTCCGCGTCACCAGCCTGGGGTCGGACGATGACTGAGGCGGTCGGTCCCGGCTGGGGGGACATCCTGCGGACGGCCGCGGCCCTGCTGGCGGTCGTCGCGCTCGCCGTCCTGTTCGGCCGCCTGGCCCGGCGCGGCTCCGTCCTCGGTGGGCGCGGGCGGCGGCTCAGCGTCGTCGAGCGACTTCCGTTGACCCGCAGCGCCCACGTGGTGCTCGTCGAGGACGGCGAGAGAACCCTCCTGCTCGGGGTGAGCGAAAAGGGCGTCAGCCTCATTCGCGACCTCGGCCCGTCGCGGAGCGCCGCCGCGCACACCTCCGCCGCCGGCGGACCGCACCCGGGGGCGTTCGCCGCCCGCCTGGCGGCCGCGCTCCGGGAGCGGGGGAGAGCCTGATGGGCCGGCGGGCCATCCTCGCGGGGCTGCTGATCGGCATCCTCGCCGCCGGGACGGTCGCGCAGGCCGCGCCCGACGGCGCGTCGATCGAGCTGCGCTTGAACGACGGCGCGGGGGCCCCGGGATCGACGGCCCTGCGGATCCTGGTGCTGCTCACCGTCCTGGCGGTGGCGCCCTCGATCCTGCTGCTGATGACCTGCTTCGTCCGGTTCGTCATCGCCCTGCATTTCCTGCGCCAGGCGCTGGGCACGCCCCAGATGCCGCCCAATCAGGTCCTGATCGGACTCGCTCTTTTCATGACCTTGTTCGTGATGGCCCCCGTGCTCGACGAGGTCCATGACGAGGCGTGGGTCCCCTACAACGAGGGGGCGATCGACACCGTCGAGGCGTTGCAGGCGGCCTCGGTCCCGCTGAAGGACTTCATGCTTCACCACACCCGCAAGGCCGATCTCGCCCTGTTCGTCAACATGGCGCACGTCGAGACCCCGCGCGGGCCCGACGACCTGCCGCTCCGTGTGGTCGTCCCGGCGTTCGTCATCTCCGAGCTCCGGACGGGGTTCGAGATCGGTTTCTTGCTGTTTCTGCCGTTCCTCGTCATCGACCTGGTGGTCGCCTCGGTCCTGCTCTCGATGGGAATGATGATGCTGCCGCCGGTCATGGTCTCCCTGCCGTTCAAGGTGCTCCTATTCATTCTCGTCGACGGGTGGAGTCTCCTGGCGGGCTCGCTCGTCGCCGGCTTCAGGTGATCGGGGAGGGTCCGCCGAACCATGAACGAAATGATGGTCATCACGATCGGGCGCGAGGCGATGCGCATCACGCTCTTGGTCGGTCTGCCGATGCTGATGGCGGGAATGCTGGTGGGCATCGTCGTGAGCGTCCTGCAGGTCGCCACCTCGATCCAGGACATCACCATCACGTTCATCCCCAAGATCCTGGCCGTTTTCCTGGCCCTGACCTTGTCCCTGAACTGGATCCTGCGGCTGCTCGTCGGCTTCGCCCGGCAGATCTTCGACATCATCGCCACACTCGGAGCCTGAAGTGACCCCGATCACCGTCCCGATCCCGTTCGACGGCCTTCTCCCGGCGTTCGCGTTGATGCTCCGCATCAGCGCCTTCGTCGCGGTGGCGCCGATCGTCGGATCGGTGGCGGTGCCGGTGCGCGCCCGGATCGCCCTGGCGTTCGTCCTCACGGTCCTGCTCGCTCCGGTCGCACCCGCGCCAAGAGCGACCGCCGGGCCCGGCACCCTCGTGGCGGGCGAGCTGCTGGTGGGTCTGCTGCTCGGGACCGCGGCGCGAGCCATCGTGGAGGCGGCGACCTACGCGGGAGGCCTGGCGGGATATCCCGCCGGACTCGCGATCGCCGCGGTCCTCGACCCCGTCACGCAACAGCAGATGCCGACGCTGGCGATCTTCTACCGCCTGCTCGCTCTGGTGGCCTACCTGACGCTCGGCGGGCACCGCGAATTCCTCGCGGTCCTCGCCCGCTCCTACGAGATCGTTCCCGTGGGCGGGAGTACCCTCGCCCAACCTTGGCTCCCGGGAGCGGTGGCCCTGACCGGCCGCGTCCTGGTGCTCGGGCTGCGCCTGGCCGCCCCCATCCTCGTCGCCGGATTGCTCGTCGACCTTTGTCTCATGCTCGT
>RFHH01000083.1 GCA_003696075.1 Acidobacteriota bacterium | reverse complement strand
CGGCCCGATCCTCGGGCATCGGTCCATTCGAGATGCGAGCCTTCGATCTTCCAGCGACTTCGGCGGAAGGACGCACCATCGCGGATGCACTTCGCTTTCTTGGAACGGGCGAGCGCAAGAGGGGCCCCGCCGGGCGGCGAGGGGCCGCTGGCGGAGCTCGGCCGGCCGGCGACCGGTCAGCGAAGGTTCTCCGTTCCCTCCGGGTCGGGTTCGGCCTCCTCTTCGGGACGGAAGAGGATGAAGGTCCGACCGGTCACCGCGACGAGTTCCGCTCCGGCGCGCTGCGCCACCTCGACCGCGAGCTCTCGCACGCTGCCGGCGTACCCCTTGCCGACCGCGAGCTTGATCGCCTCTCTGGCGGACAGGGCCTCCCGGACGGAGGCGAGAACGGCCTCGGTGGCCCCCGCCTTGCCGATCCGCACCGCGGGGCGCTCTCCGTGGAGCGCGGCCCGTATCGAGCGCCGCTCGCGGCCCCGGCTCGTGAACCGCGGCGTCACCGCTTCTCCCCTCCGTTCCGCGCGAGCGAGCGCTCGAAGAGGAACGCGTACTTGAAAAAGGTGCCCGCGGCGGTGACGCCGGCGGCGATCAGGCCCCGGTAGCCGTCCAAGAAGCCTCGCTTGAGGAGGTAGCGCTGGACGAAGGAGGCCGCCGGCCGGAGCGCGAGATCGACGGCCCGGCTGCGCCGCCCCCGGCGCTCCAGCTCCTGCGCTCCCAGCCGCGCGTAGCGGACGGTTCGCTCGATGTGGTCGCTCAGGTCTCGGAAGGAATAGTGCAACAGCCGGCCGGGAAGCCGGCCCACCGGGCCGTCGACGACGAGCCGCTCGTGCACGCGCGAGTCGGTGAACCGGCCCGCCCCGCGGCGGACCACCCGAGTGATCCAGTCGGGAGACCACACGTGTCGGAGGAAGTCCCCCAAATACCAGGTCAAGCGGTCCACCGCGAACCCGCGGTAGGTTGTGGAGTCGGGCGGCGGGAGCCGGGAGAGGGCCGCGGCGAGGGCTTCGTCCGGGACCTCGTCGGCGTCGATGGAGAGCACCCATTCCCCCCGGCATGCCGCGAGCGCCCGCTGCTTTTGCAGGCCGAAACCGGGCCAGTCGGTCTCGATCACCCGGGCGCCGAATCGGCGGGCGATCTCGGGCGTCCCGTCGTCCGAGCCGCTGTCCACCACCACCACCTCGTCCGCGACGCCGCGGAGAGCCTCGAGGAGACGCGGGAGGTTGTGCGCCTCGTTCCTGGTGATGATCGCGGCGCTCAGGCGTGGCCCGGCCGCTCCTTTCCCACTGGCCACGGTCGTCGTCCCGCCTCTCTCCGGAGGAGCCGGAAAGCGGAATTCTAGCCCCCGCGGACGGCGCCCCGGGGGCGCCTTTCGAGCGGTGACCGAGAACGCCGCCCCGAGCGAACGGTGGGACTCCGCCGCCGTGCCGGGCGCGGCGCGCCGCTGCCGCGGGGACGCCCTGCCGCTGGCGCTTCCCGGGGTCCGGAGGGGGCGGAGCGGGCCGTTCGCGCTGGCGGGCCCGGTGCGGTCGAGCTGTCCGAATCCCGGACACGGCTTCCGGACACCGCCGCGGGCGGCGTCCGTCGCCCGGGCGGCAAACCTCGACATCGGGACGGGTTCCGCGGGGGCATCGCGCTTGCATTCCGCCGGGCGGCGCCCGAACGCGTGGGCGCGGGAGAACCGCCATGATCCGACGCCGGCCGATCCTTCGATGCCTGCTCGCGACCCTCGTCGCGGGAGCGCTCGCCACGGCGGGGGCGCTCGCCGGAAGCCGTCCGCTCGGGCTTCCGCTGAGCAAGGCGGCGGAGAAACGGGCAGCCCCGGACCTCGCCCAGGCGCGCGCCAAGCATCCCGCCGGCGCGCCGATGCGCGTGATCGTCAAGGTGAAGCACCCTGCCGCTCTCGCCGCGATCGACGCGGACGCGAGGATGCAGGTCGCCGGGCAGCACGCCGACTTCGGCCTCGCCGTGGTGGATCTCGACGGCGCCAACGTCGACGCCGCTCTCGCCGACCTCCTCGAGAGCCAAGCGGTCGAGTACGTCACGCCGAACCGCCCGCTGATGCCGGCGAGGTTCAAGGCCCCCAAGGTGAAGCAGGCGTACACCACGACGCCCGATCCGGGGGGAACGGTCGACGTCACGCAGGCGAGCGGAGAGATCGCGGGTGGGGACAGCCACGTGCGCACCGCCTCGGGAATCACCGCCCTGTTCGCCTCGCATCCGGTGACGGGGGCTGGCGTCGGGGTCGCCGTGATCGACTCCGGCATCTACGAGCACCCCGACCTCCAAGGGGCGGCCGGGAGCCGGGTCGTTCTGCACGTCAACTTCGCGGCGGACGATCCGGGGCCGACCTTCGACCCGTTCGGCCACGGCACCCACGTGGCCGGTCTGATCGCGGGGAGCGGCCTGCGCTCGCAGGTGGGCTACAGCCGGTCCTACGCAGGGGCCGCTCCCGGGGCGATGCTGGTCGACCTGCGCGTCCTCGACGCCACCGGATCCGGCCAGCTCGACGACCTCTTGGAAGCGCTGCAGTGGGTCGACGACTACGGTCCCGCCAGCGGGATCCGGGTGGTCAACCTTTCGGTCGGCACCGCGCCGCACGAGTCCTACGAGAAGGACCCCCTGTGCCAGGCGGTCGAGGCGCTGATCGACCGCGGCATCACGGTGGTCGTGGCGGCCGGCAACTACGGCAAGGACAAGGACGGCAACAAGATCTACGGCGGGATCCTCTCGCCGGCGAACGCGCCGCGCGTCATCACCGTCGGTGCCGCGAACACGTTCCAGACCGACAAGCGTTCCGACGACGGCGTCACCACGTACTCTTCGCGCGGACCGACGCGCTCGTTCACCGGCGAGGACGCCGACGGCGACGGCACGATCTCGGAAAGCGAGAAGCGCTACGACAACCTGATGAAGCCGGACATCCTCGCGCCGGGCAATCGGATCGTCTCGCTCGTTTCGCCCGGCTCGACGCTGGCGACCGAGCACCCCGAGCTGCTGGTCGGCGGCGACTACATGGAGCTGTCCGGCACCTCGATGGCCGCCCCGATCGTCAGCGGCATCGCAGCCCTCCTGTACGAAGAGCGCCCCGACCTCGACCCGCTGACCCTGAAGGCGGTCCTGATGCGCACCGCACAGACGTTGCCCGACTGGGGCCGGCTCGAGCAGGGTGCGGGCCTGGTCAACGCCGACGCGGCCGGTGCGCTGGCGGCGGCGCTCGTGGCCGATCCGGGTTCGCTTCCGCCCGGGGAGAGCGCCACGCCGAGCCTCGATCTGCTCGCCTCGGGGCTCGCCTCCCAGATCGCCGGGGAGACCGTCCCCTGGGATTCGCCGGTCATCTACGTCGACGGCTGGTACTTCTCGAGGCAGATGTTCCGGGCGCGCGGTATCCGCTGGGGCGACGGGCAGGTGAACGGAACCGGCGTGCTCTGGACCGACGGCGTTCTCTACGGCAACACCGTCACCTGGCAGGACCAGGTCGTCTCCGGTGACGGGATCCTGTGGGCCGACGGGATTCTTTGGGCCGATGCCGCCTATGGCCCGTTCGACCTCGACGAGCAGGCGGCGCGTCTCGGTCCCGATGGGATTCTGTGGGCCGACGGGATTCTGTGGGCCGACGGGATTCTGTGGGCCGACGGGATCCTGTGGGCCGACGGGATCCTGTGGGCCGACGGGATGCTGATGCCGGACGGGATTCTGTGGGGTGACGGGATCCTGTGGGCTGACGGGATTCTGTGGGCCGACGGGATTCTCTGGGCCGACGGCGTCCTGTGGGCCGACGGCATCCTCTGGGGAGACTGAGCGACGGCCCCGCGGGGTCGCGCGTTTGACAACCGCAGGCCCCGCGGTAACATCGACTTAGCCTCGATGGCGGCACCGGCCGGCTGCGGCGGCACCATGACCGCGGACGGCCGGTGTCGTGTGCCGATGGCTCGGGGAGCGTCCCAGGTGCCTGACACGCGAGTGTCCCTCTGGCGGCGGTGGGCGGGCGCAGGGGCGCTCGCCGGCGCGATCGTTTTGTGGGCCGGGTGCACGACCCCGGCCGCGCGTCCGGGAGCCCTTCCCGTTTCTCCCAAGCTGAACCCGTTCGTCTACTACGAGGACGGGCGAGTGCTGTTCATCGCCGTCGACGGGCGAGCGGCTCAGTACCAGAAGCACGAACCGGTTTTTCCGCTCGGGATCGCCCTGGCGAACCAGTCGGCGGGTCCCCTGACCTTCGCGCGGGAGTCTTTCACCCTCGAGACGGAGACAGGGCAACAGTACCCGACGATCGGCCACCGCGAGTTCCTCGAGACCTACCACCGGTCCCGCCGCGACGTCCGCCTGGCCGATGCCTTTCAGGACATCCTTTTCGCGCGGTTCCAGAACCTGTACGCGCCGGTGGCTTGGCGGCTGTTTCCCTTCAGCGGCGAGACGAGCGCGGTCCAGGAACGCGTGGAGCTCGGCCGCCGGCAACTGACGTGGGGATACCTCTACTTTCCCGTGCCCCCCGAGGGGATCCACCGGAAGAGATTCACATTGCTCGTGCGGCCCGTGAACCACCCTGAAACCTACGTCGTCCGCTTTGCGCTCCGGTGATCGGACGGAAGCGGCGGGGACGCCCGACGGCTTGCCCGGCGCACGGTTCGCCGGGCCCGAACCGAGGGAGACGGTGATCATGCTCCAGTTTCGACGAGTCACGCTCATGTCGCTGATCCTCGCGGCCCTGCTCCTGCCGGGTACCGCGTTGGCTGACGGCATCGTGCGGGGAAAGGTGACCGACAAGGACGGCAACCCCGTGAATGGGGTGCGGATCACGCTCACACCGTCCAACCGTGCCTTCATGACCGTGCGCACGAAGAGCAAGAAAGGAAAGTTCGTCGTGGGCAATCTGCGCCCCTCGAACTACCGGCTCACGGCCATCAAGGAGGGGATGCGAGTCACTCACATCCGCATCAACATCTCGACGCCGGACGACGAGAGCGTCTGGAAGGTGGACACCGACACTCCGCCGGGGGCGGAGCTGCCCCAGTTCACCGTCACCGGACTCACGACGGTGGACTACGACATCGTCATGGCGCCGACGAAGATGGAGCCGGGCGAGTACGGCACCGGGACGCGGCTCACCGACACGAGCGCGATCGTGCAGATGATCGAGGCGGGCCGGACCCGCGAGGCCAAGGAGGAGATCGACCGGAACCTCGAGGTCTACCCGGACGATCCCACGTTCAATTACCTGGCGGCCTTCTGCGCTCTCCGGGAAGGCCGGATCGACGACGGCCTCGCTGCCGTCGAGCGCGCCATCGCCGCGCCCGGCGGCCTGGAGGGAGCCCGCCTGCTCAAGGGCAAGCTCCTGGCCGAAAAGGGCGATCTCGAGGCTGCGGTGGCGGCGATGCGGGAGGAAGCGGCCACGGCCTCGAACCCGCAGGTGGTGCGCGACACGCACTTCGAGGAGGCGCTCGTCCTCCAGAAGCTCGGACGGCTCGACGAGGCGGCGGCGTCGCTGGAGAAGGTCCTCGAGCTCGCGCCCGAGCGCCTCGACGTGAAATCGGTGCTCGCCGATATCTACCTGAAGCTCGGCAAAACCGAGCGCGCGCGACAACTCATGGAGGAGGTGCAGTCGTCGGGGGCGGAGGATCCGACGATCACCTTCAATCTTGGTGCGGATCACTTCAACAAGGGCGAATACGAGAAGGCCGCCGAACTGTTCGAGAAGACGATCCAAATGAAGCCCGACTTCGCCGACGCGCATCGGCTGCTCGGTTACAGCCGCCTGAACCTCGGCGACCTTCCGGGGGCTGTCGAGTGCCTGAAGAAGTTCCTCGAACTCGCTCCGGACTCGCCGGAGGCGGAGAACGTCCGTGCCATCGTCGCGTCGCTCTCCGAAAAGTGACGGTGGGCGGCGCGGCCCGGGGCTCCGGCTGGCCGCGCCGCTCCTCTGCGCCGCGATGTTGTCGGGCGGAGGCGCTCTCGCGGCGGGCGGCACGGAAGCGCCGCCGCTCGAGGGCGGCTACCGGGAGAAGGTCGACGTCCGGCTGGCGCTGCTCGAGGTGGTGGTCGTCGACCACAAGGGGCGGCACGTCCGCAATCTGCCGCGCTCGGCTTTCACGCTGAAGGAGAGGAAGCGGCCGATCCCGATCGTCTCCTTCGACGAGATCGACCTGGCGGCCCCCGCGGCGGCGAAGCCCCGGGCCGAGCCGCGGGCGAAGGAAGGGTCGCCGGGCGTCGAGGCCGAACCGGCGGCGGGCTCGACGGGCCTCGCCAGTTCGGCGGTGCTGGAGGCGGCGCGCAAGGCCGCCCGGGCCCGGCTCGACAACCCGCGCTGGTTCGCCATCGTCTTCGACGGCTACAACAACCCGTCGCCGCTCCGGATTTCCCAGATGCGGCGCGCTGCGAAGCAGTGGCTCCGGGAGCGCCTTCGTCCCAAGGACCGGGTCGCGGTCTACGAGATGACCCCGTTCCTGCGTTCCCTGTGCAGCTTCACCAGCGATATCGAGACGCTCGAAGCCGCCATCGACGCCGCTCGCGTTTTCCCGGGGACATCGATCGGCCAGGAAATGACCAAGCAGCGGATCGAGCAGGGAGGCGCCCTCCGGCGCGACATTCTCGAGCAGCAGCTCCTCAATTCGGGCCGGTTCGGAAGCGACCTGCTCGCCGCCGAACGCGATCAGTTCTACACGAACGTCGACGATATCGCGCGTGCCCTGGCACAGGTCGAGGGAACGAAGGCGGTGCTGTTGTTCACTGGGGGCTTCCCCCTCACGCGGTCGAGGACGACCAACGCACGCGGCGGTTTCACCAGTCGTTTCCGAGACATGCTCGCCTCGTTGCAGGACGCGGGAATCCGCGTCTTTACCTACGACGTCGGCGTCGAGGGAGGATTCGCGGACGCGTCGGTGGCGCAGAACTTCCGGGACATGCTCGATCAAATCGGTCTCGGCTCGGAGTGGCTCGACGTGCTCCAACTCGGCGCTCAGGTGGATGCGGCCAACGCGCATCGGGAGATCCACGTGGCGCTGGCCGGGGAGACCGGCGGCAGGTTCTGGCGAAATCGCGACTTCCTCGAAGGGCTCCGGGCGGCGGACGACGACCTCAGCCACTACTACCTGATCGGGTACCGGCCGAGCGACCTCTCCGATCCGAGCCGGGCTTTCGTTCCGCTGAAGGTGGAAGTGGAGGGCCGCGGGCTACGGGCCATCAGCGCGAGGGGACGCGTCGCTCCCCGGCCGGCCGCGCGAACGGCGCGCGCGGCGCGCGCGGATTCTGCGGCGCCGGGTCCCGCGACGGCGGTGCCGGTGCCGCTCCGGCTGTCCTGTGAGCCTCTGTTCTATCCGGGGCAAAACGGCCGGACGCTCGTGCTCCTTCCCGTCCGCGTTTCGGGCCCCCCTCCCGACGCACAGGAGATCGCTCTCGAGGTGAGGCTCGCCGCCCGGCTGTCCGGCATGGAGATCGCCGGAGACACGCGGAAGGTTTCAGCCCGGCTGCGGTCCGAGCCGGGAGAGGGGCGTCCCGCTTCTTTGTACTTCCTCGAAGCGATGGAGCTTCCGCCGATGGAGCTCGAGTTGGAGATCGCCGTGCGCACCGGATCGGGTGCCGAAGGGCGGTGGCGGAGGATCGTGGCCGTTCCCGCGCGATCCCGCGTCGCATTCGGGATCACCCGGCCCGTGCTGCTCGAAGATCCCCCGACGGCGCTTCCGGTGTACGACGTCTTTGGGAGCGGCGCGCCGATACCCGGAGCGGGTCGCGACACGGCTGGAGAGGTTCCTCCGCTGGCGCCAGGACCCGGCAGGCCGCTGCCCGTGGTCCGCGGCCTTTCGGCGGTGCCAGCCGGCTCGCCGGTTCCGGTGGCGATCAGCGTTCTCGCGCCGCCGCCTCCGCCAGCAGGGGAAGGCTCTCCCCTGCGGCTCGATTGGGAGCTGGTGCCGGAAGGCGGTGGAGCTTCGGCGGAGCCGCTGCTGCCTCCCGTGACCTATCGGCTGCTGGCGATGCGGGACGAGGGACACCGCTTGGACATCCTGGCCGTGCTCGATCTCCGATCGGTTCCCGCGGGCGACTACAGCCTGCGGGTGATCGCAACGAAGGTTCCGGGCGGCCAAACGGCACAGGCGTCGTCCGCGCTGCGGGTGATCTCCCCCGAATAAGAAGGGTGGCGCGACCGCCCCGGGAGCGTCGTGGAGAAGGGGGCGCCCCGCCGGCGCGGCAGCGCACCATCGGGGAAGCGCCTCACGCGGGTTGAGGGAGGAAGGCTTCCCGGCGGAGAATGCCCGACCGCCACGGCGGGGGAGAGCGCTCCGTGCGTCGCCGTTTCGAGGCTTGTTGGCTCTGGCCTACGCTGCTGGGCGGTACGCTGCGCCTGGCGCATCTCGCTTTCGCCGCCGCTCGCGACCCGCTTTTCCTGCATCCCGTCGTCGATAGCTGGTACCACGCCGACGTCGCGCACCGGATCCTGGAGAAGGGCTGGCTGCTCGCCGGGGACGGCGCTTACTACAAAGGCCCGCTCTATTCGTATCTGCTCGCGGTGCTGTTCGCCCTGTTCGGGGATCGCGTCGGTGTCGTGGCGGCACGGTTGCTGTCGGTGGCGCTCGGTACCGTCAGCGTGTCGCTGGTGGCCGTTCTCGGCCGAAGGCTCGGAGGACGGAGGGCGGCCTGGGCCGCGGGATTGACCGCCGCTGTGTACGGAACGGCCATTCACTTCGACACGACGATGCTCCTCGTGCCGATCGTCACCGTCGGTCTGCTCGCCGCCGCTGACCTGCTGTTCGACAGTGCCGGCAGCCCTCGGCCGGAACGAAGCCTCGCGCTCGCCGGTTTGGTGCTGGGACTCGTCTCGGTCACGCGTGCCAACGGTTTGCTGGCGGTCGCCGCGGCCTCGATATGGGCGGCGGCCGCGGCGCGGCGGGGGCGTTGGGCCGGGCTGAGGCCCGGACGCGCGGCGGCGCTCGTCGCCGTGCCGGCGGCTCTCGTGGTCCTCCCCGTGGCCTCCCGGAACACCTTCGTCGAGCGCGATCCCGTGCTCATCTCCTGGAACGGCGGGATCAACCTGTTCATGGGGAACGACCCGGCATTCGATCAAACGAGCGGCAACTGGCATGCCGACCTGGCCTGGATGCGGCTCTTCCGGGCTCCACGGGAGCTCGGACTCACCCGCGGAGCGGACCACCAGCGCTTCTTTCTCGAGCAGACGCTGCGGCGCGCCTGGTCGGATCCGGCCGGGGGCCTACTCCTTCTGGGAAAGAAGGCTGCGATTCTCCTCGGCAGCTACGAGATTCCGAACAACCGGCGATTCAGCGAGGCGAAGGCCCGCTCACCCATCCTCGCCGTGACGATGGGGCGCTGGGGCCGTTTCGCCCTCCCGTTCGGGATCGTGGGGCCGCTGCTCGCTGCCGGAATCGTCCTCGCGGGTCGCTCCCCGCGGCGGCCGCGCGCGCCGATCCTCGTCCTCGCCCTCGCTTGGGCGGCGACGCCGGTGCTCTTCTTCAACACCGCCCGCTACCGCCTGCCTGCAGTGCTGCTGGCCCTTCCGGTGGCGGCGGTGGGGCTCGTGCGGCTCCCGGCAGAGCGGCGAACGATCGCCTGGTGGCGGTGGTGCGCCGCCGCGGTCGCCGCCGCGGGAATGGTCGGGATCGGGTTGGCCACCTTTCCTGAGCGCCCGACTCTCCCGCCGTCCGACGAGCTGAACCTCGCCGTCGTCGCCGACCGGGAGGGCCGGAAGGAGGAGGCGTTGAGGTGGCGGCGTCGGGCCGCCGAACGGGAGCCGGACAACCCGATGGCGCGGATCCGTCTGGCCGATACGCTGCGCGCGCTGGGCCGATGCGAGGAAGCGTTGCCGGAGTACCGCGCGGTGCTGCGGATTCCGGGAATCGCCGCCGACTGGTCCAACGCGGCGCAGCGGTCGATCGCCGTCTGCCTGCGGGATCTCGGCCGTTACGACGAGGCCGCCGAGGCGTTCGCGCGGTTCATCGCCGCCCATCCCGATCGGCCCACGACCGGCGGCCGGCCCGACTTCCACCTGGCGGGCGTCCCGCCCCTGCTGGCATGCAAGGCACGCATCGCCCGCGGAGAGGTGCTCCTCGCAGCGGGACGGCGTGCGGAGGCTGTCGCCGAGTTCGCGCGCGTGACCCGCGACTGCGCCGCGGCGGATCGCCTGGCCTCGACGGCTCGGGCCCGGCTGCGGGGCATCGCGGTCACCGGCGCCCCGCCCCGATGAGGCGTCAGTCGCCCACGCGGAAGGCCGCGACTCCCAGCACCCCGTCGCTCCCAGCGGGAGTATCGCCGCGGACGGCCGAGACCGGCAGCGTCGAAGCATCCGTTCCACGGCGAAGGATCGCGAAGGCGTAGCCTCCCGGTTGGAGGCTGAACTCCGGCACGGTGACACGGACCGGAACACACCCGGGACCCGGTGGCGCCGCGGGAATCGCTGACGAGTCGAAAGACATCACGATCCTTGTCGCGTCCCCTTGGGCCGCCACGAGCGCGTGGCGCACCTCCTGAGCCGCGCGCGAGAGGTCGGGACCGCAGAGCAAATAGGCGAGGGCGAGCCGGTCCTCCGGCGACGCCGCGTCGCGCTCCGGGAGAAACGCCCAGGAGGATCGCTCCACGTCGCGTTTCGCCGTCTTCATGCCCGGTCGCCAGACGAGGTCGCGACCGCTCGCTGTCTCGACCCGAGGTCCGAACGCGTGCCAGGCGGACGTATCGGAATCCCCGAGCGTCACCGAAGCACGACCGCCCCCGACCGTTCGCGCGGCGAGGTCGGTCGCTGCCGCCCGGGCGCTCACCAGCCCCTTCGGCCGCTTCACCGGGCACTCCATCCCGATCGCCAGCGCCCCCGGATCGCTCGGAGCCGGAGGGCGGGGAAGGACCAGGCCCAGCATCCCGCCGCGGCGGTCGGCGCCGAACTGGCACAGGATTTCGATCCCCGCGCGGGTGGCCTGTTCCACCACGGCATCGGTCACGAGTCGGCTCTGCACGCCGCCGTCCGGAGCGGGAAGCCAGGTCAGATCCTTCAAGGGCACGCGGACGCGGAAAGGCATGACCGCGATCTCTCCGGCCGGTCGCGGGAAATCGAGGGCGACATCCACCGGCGGCCGGGGGTAGTCCTGCGGGGCCAGCAGGGCGCCGATCCTCAGGCCCCGAAGCCTCGTGATCGGATCGACGAGCGTCAGAGTCCCCGGGGCGACGACCCGCAATCCCCAGAGCGAGCGGTCGCGGTCGGAGCGAAGCTTGACGGTCAGCTGAAAGCGTTCCGTCCGGCGGCTCGGTGCCGGCTGCTTCCAGCTCAGAAGGTAGTAGCAGGAAAGTTGTTCGACCGGGCCATCGAACGCCTTCGAGAGGTCTCCCAGTTTCCGGATCAGCGCTCCCCCGGTGTCACGCGCGAGCGAGGAGAGCAGTTTCGATCCCGAAGAGCCGCTTCGCGACAGGCCCTCGGTGTCGACGGTCCAGATCGAATACCCGCGACCCGCGAGCTCCCGGATGGCCCGGGTGGCCGGGTGGAGTTCGTCGTCGGACGGAAAGCGGAACGCCTCGCTGGTGAACAGGAGCACGATCTTGCGACCCGGAGTGTCGGCATGGGCCCGCATCACCGCCTCGATGGCAGCGAGCGAGGATGCCGGGTGATACGGACTCCGCGCTTGGGTCCAGAAGTCGGCGAGCCGGGCTTCGGCCGACAGGAACGAGCTGACTGCCGCCCCCGCCGGTTCGCTCCGGCCGAACAGCTCGTAGCTCGGCCGGAACTCGTCCACGTCCCCCCGCCGGGAGGCGCCCGGAAAGAGGGCATCGGCCTCGCTTTCCGCCCCGATGTCGGGGCCCGGCGGACGTTGCCGGTAGGCCGTGCGCCGGATCGCTTCCGCGGCTCGCTCGAGGGCCTCCCGGTCACGGGTCGGTTCCGGGGTGAGCGCGCGAAGCTGCCGCGTGAGCCCGTAGACCTGGAAGGATGCGGGAAGCGAAGCGGCCCGCGCCGCGAGCGAGGCCAGCGCCTCGGCGACCTTGATTCGGGCCCGCCCGTCGAGGTAGTTGAAGTCGACGATCACGAAGACGGGCCGGATGCGCTCGGAGGCGCGCCCGCAGATCTCGTCGACGATCAGCCGGTCCGGTGCCACCCGCTTCCCGTCGACACGCAACTCGAACGCCTCGGGACCCAGGCCGGAAACCGAAGCGTAACCACCCGAGCGGGGATCGATGACCGAGACCGGAACCTGAACGAGCCGGACCTCGACCGCCTCCCGTTGCTCCGGCACCGCTGCGTCCGCTGACGCGGCTGCAGCCACCACGGCGGCGGCCAGGAGCGCTGCTGTCACGGTTTCCCTCCCTCGCCGGCGAGCGGGCCGGACCGCGGGCGATTCTAGACCGGCCCGGATGGCGGGACTCCGGCGGAATCCGGACGGGATTCCGCGAGTGGGAAACACGGTCAGAAGCGGCGAGCGGCAAGCAGCCACGCGACGGCGCCGGCGATCAGGGCCGCGAGGACCCACGGCCAGAGCTTTCTCTTCGAGCCGGACACCGCGAGATCGGGAGTGCCCCACAACTCCAGGACGCGCGCCAGCTCCGGCGCCTCCCGGGCGGTCCGCCCGGCCTCGGCGAGAGGGTCCGCCTGCCAGCGGGACCAACGGCGGGCGATGCGGGCGATCTCGGCCTCCTCGAGTGGTCGCCTGGAAAGCAGAAGGAAGCGATGGCCGGCGGCCAACGCCGCTTCGGCCAGGACCCATGGTCCCGTTTCCGGAGTTCCGGGCACACCGCTGAACCGAACACCGAGCGCCATCAGACCCTCTGGGCCTCCCGCGCGGCGCTGCAGCGCGAAGGGGCCGCACCAGCCGTCCGGATCGTCCCCTGCCGGGGGGACCAGCCAGCCGGAGGCGAGGGGAAACCGCGTCAGCGCGAGCCCCGCGCCGACATAGAGCGCGCCCTCTTCGCCTCCGGACGACACCTCGGGCGATCCGGCGAGCTCCTCCACCACCCGGCGGATCGGCCGAGGTCTCCCCGGCCCGACGCGGGTCGCTCTTCCCGAAGCGCTCGCGCCGGCAGGCTGCGTCGACTCCAGCGGGCCCGGCCACCGGAGAAGGACCCGGGTCGATCCTTCCAGGGCCAGCCCTCCCGGCGGCGGCGCCGGACCGAGCCAGATCACCGCGCGCGCCGATCGGCACGGCGGCGACTGCGCGACCCCGCCCGCCGGTCCCGTCCAGGCTCCCAGTTCGGGAGAAAGGGCGACCGCGAAGCCGTCGCCGGGCGCTGCGGCCACCACCAGGCAGCTTCCCGCCGGCAACCCGGCGGACCACCGCCCGGTGTCCTCCGGCCAGGGTGCGGCCCGCGCCGACCACCTCCGGGCGATCCGCGCGAGGTTGCGGAGGAACTCGCTGGTCACCGCGGCGACCGGCACACCGGCGGACACCCCGGCGCGCGCGGCCAGGTCCGCGAGTTCGAGGCCGAGGGCGGACGGCTCGCCCGCGATCGGGGCGAGGGGTCGGGGCAAGAGTTCCTCGGCCCGGTCGGCTTCCTCCAGGTCGAGAAGGGCGTCCCGGGCGATCTCGAGCGCGTCTCCAGCGTCTCCCGCACGAAGGCGAGAAGCGGCGGCGAGGGCGCGCAGCCTCGCGGTGAGCAGGGCGGGGGCCCGGGCGAGCCGGACGGGTTCGAGG
>RFHH01000082.1 GCA_003696075.1 Acidobacteriota bacterium | reverse complement strand
GGGAAACCGCCGGGGGCGCCTCTCCGGAGTCATGATGCGCCGGACCGCCGCCTCACGGCCCTCGGTCGGTTTTCCCGAGCCGCCGCTCACCGGGGAGCTGGCCGTCGAGCTGCCGCCCGGCACCCGCTGCGGTGTTCTCCTCAGCCACGACGTCGACCACCTGAGTCTCCGGGAGCATTTCGTCGACGGGTTCCTCCTCCGCTACATGGTCAACCTGTTCCGGCAGAACCTCCTGCGCCGCCGCCCCAGGCCCTGGAGGCTGCTCGACGGGCTGTTCGGCGTCGCGGCGGCAGCGGCCGGCCGCGACCGGTGGAGAACCGTTCCCTCCCTCATCGATGCGGAGCTCCGGGCGGGGCTCCCCAGCACGTGGTTCGTGGCGGTTCGGCCGGGCCGCGGGATCGCCTACGGGCGGAGCGAACTCGTCGGACTCCTCGACCGCCTGTCGCGGTCCGGAAGGGACATCGGGCTCCACGGCCAGGTCCACACCGACGGTGCGGCGCTGGCGGAGGAGGTGGAGACGCTCCGCCGGCTCTCCGGCCGGCCGGTCGAGGGCCTGCGGATGCACTACCTCAAGCTCAGCCGGGGCGTGCTGGACGGCATGCAACGGGCCGGTCTGCGCTACGACTCGACCGTCATGGACCGTTCCCGTCTGGATCCGCGGGTCCATCCGCTCGCGGCTCCCCGCCTCATGCGCGAGGGGGTGATCGAGGTGCCGCTGCATGTGATGGACTCGACCCTCTTCTCGGTCACCGGCCTCGGGCTGTCCGGGGACGAGGCGATCGCCTACACCCGCGAGCTTCTCGACCGGGCCAGGGAGCTCGGGCGCGTGGTCGTGCTGAACCTCCACCCGAACGCCTACTCGCGTCAGACACCGGAGATCCGCCGGTGGTACGACTGGCTCCTCGGCGAGATCTCCTCCCGATCCGACATCTTGCCCACCGATTTCCGGGGGCTGCTGCCCCGGATCGTCCGGCCGTGAGCCCAGCCTCGCTCCGGGAGGAGGATCCGCGTTGAAGCTCGACGAGTTCAAGGCGGAGTTCTGGGAACGGACCGACTACGACCGCGCCTTCCGCGGCAGCTTCGGCCGTTACATGACGGAAATCGAGCGGGCTGCGCTGGAGCGGGTGATGGGGGACCTGCGCGCTCCGGTGCTCCTCGATCTGGGATGCGGCCACGGGCGGTTCCTGCGCTGGCTGGCTCCGCGCGCCGGGCGCCTGGTCGGCCTGGATCGGTCCGGGCGGCTGCTGGGCGTGGCCTCGGAGAGCCTCGCGCGGCAACCGCTCGGGATCCCGGCCGCGCTGCTGCGGGCCTCGGCCACCGCGATTCCCCTGGCCGATGCCTCGATCGACGCCGTCACCTGCGTCCGGGTGATCCAACACATACCGCAGCAGGACCTCGTCCTGCACGAGATCCGGCGGGTTCTGCGCCCGGGGGGCACGCTCGTGCTCGTCCAGTACAACTGGGCCTCCCCCCACGGGCTCGTGCGGGCGGTCAAGCTGCCCGTGAAGGCGGCGCTGCGGAGCCTGCTCCGCCGGTTGGGGCGACAGCCGCGATTCGACGAACGCACTCGCTGGACCTGCTGGCCGCTGCTCAAAAGACAGCTCCACAGGGCCGGTTTCGGGATCGACGCGGCGACCGGGGCGTGGATCTTCCCCCTCCAGTACTTCCGCCGGCGGAGATCCAACGACGCGTTCCGTCCGTTCCTCCGGCTGGCGTTGGCGGCGGAGAAACTGGCCGACCGCACTCCCTTTCGGTTCGCGGGCGGCTACCTCGTCGTGCGCTGCCGCGCGCGGGGGGCTCCCGCCGCCCGGCTCGGGCGGAAACCCCGCGGCGGTTCGGCACTCAGCCGCTGAGTTCCTCGGCGCGGTTGCGGTGGAGGCTCGGATCGACGGCGCCGGCCATCCGCTCGACGTCCAGAGGCCGCCCGACGAAGGCGGCGATCCGCTTCGCCTGGCCGAGGGGATCCCGGAGGACTTCTCGATGCTGGACGTAGATCGTCTCGAACCACGGGCGGCGACGCAGGATGAACCGCACTTTGTCCAGGTGCTCCTCGTACAGCCGGCGCATCTGCGCATCGTCCCCTTCGGCCGGCTCCCCGCGACGCAGGAGCATCTTCCGCTGGGAAGCCAGGACCTCCGTGAGGTCCCGCTGCATGAAGACGACCTTGTAGTTGTTCGTCCCCGGAAGGTGGAGCAGGAGCTGGGAGATGATCTTGACCGCCTTGCCGCGCGCTTGCCGGAGCCAGGACGTATCCCCGCCCTTGTCGAGCTCCTTCACCCGCTCCAACTCGAAGTAGCCCTTGGGGTTGTCCTCGTCGGCGGTGCGGATTCCGTCCACGACGAGCGGCATCCCGCCCGCCTCCAGCATCCGCATCGCCATCGACGTGCCGGAGCGGGGAAGCCCCGAGACGACCACGATGGGCTCGCCGAAACGGATCCGGCGCCACCACTTTTGTGCCGCGCTGCTCATCGGTGTCCTGCCTCCGCCGCCGCCTCGCACCGGATCCCCCGGCGCTCTGGAACTTCCCGTGCGGGCGGGCATAATGGCGGACCTGCGCCGCCCGCCGCCCGGACCGATCGTTGTCTATAGCACATCGGGACGGCGGGGACCGCCGGCCAGCGGCGGGACGGGGGCCGGGAGCGAACCTGGATGGGCACTTGCGGATGATCGGAACCGGCAGGCGGGTGGGGGCGGCGGCGCTCGTGCTCGCGTCCGCCGCGGCCTGGCCGGCGGCGGCCTACATCGGACCGGGGGCGGGGTTCGCCCTCCTCTCCTCCTTTCTGGTGGTGTTCACGACGATCCTCCTGGTGATCGTCACGCTGCTCGTCTGGCCGTTCAGGGCTTTGTACCGGCTGATCCGGCGGAGGCCCCGGGCGCGGTCGAGGATCCGGCGCCTCATCGTCGTCGGACTCGACGGGCAGGACCCGCGGCTCACCGACCGCTTCATGGCGGACGGGAAGCTGCCGAACTTCAAGCGGCTGGCCGAGCAGGGGTGCTATCACCGGTTGGCGACCACCTTCCCCTCGGTCTCGCCGGTGGCCTGGTCCTCGTTCAGCACCGGGACCCACCCCGCCCGGCACAACATCTACGATTTCCTCGACCGGGACCGCCGCACCTATCTGCCGATGCTCTCGTCGACGCGAATCGGCTCGGTCGACCGGTTCCTCAAGATCGGCCGCTACCGCATCCCCCTCTCGAAGCCCGAACTCCGACTGATGCGGAAGTCGAAGCCGTTCTGGTCCATCCTCGGGGAGCACCGCATCTGGAGCACCGTCCTGCGGGTCCCGATCACGTTTCCGCCCGACAAGTTCTACGGTGCGCAGTTGAGCGCGATGTGCGTCCCCGATCTGCTCGGGACGCAGGGAACGTTCCTCCTGTTCACCAACCGGCCGGCCTCCGGCCGCTTCAAGGAGGGGGGCGAGCGGATCGAGCTCAAGGGGGGGAACGGCGTTTTCGAGGCCTCCATACCCGGTCCTCCCAACATGTTCGTGGAAGGCTCACCGCAGCTCGAGATTCCGATGACCATCCGGCCGCGCCCGGGCGGCGGGGCGGAGGTCGAGCTCGACGGCGAGCGGCACGAGGTCCCTGCGGACCGCCTGAGCGGCTGGATCCGCCTCGTCTTCCGCGCCGCGCCGGGGATCAAGATTCGCGGCCTGTGCCGCATGCGTGTCGTCGAGAATGGCGAGCACTTCTCGCTCTACGTGACCCCGCTCAACATCGATCCCGAGTACCCAGCGATGCCGATCTCGCACCCCTCCTACTACGCCACCTACCTGGCCAAGAGGATCGGATCGTTCTGCACGCTCGGGCTCGCGGAGGACACCTGGGCGCTGAACGAGAAGGTCACGGACGACGCGACCTTCCTGCAGCAGACATGGGACATCGACCGGGAACGGCGCGCGATGTTCTTCGACGCGCTGAAGAAGCTGCGCCGCGGTACGCTCGTCTGCGTCTTCGACGCCACCGACCGCATTCAGCACATGTTCTGGCGCTACCTCGAAAAGGGCCACCCGGCGGCGCGTGACATCCGCGATCCGGAGTACGCGGACGCGATCGAGGATCTCTACCGCCGGAACGACGAGCTGATCGGACGTGTGATGGCAGAGCTGCGCGAGGGCGATGTCCTGATGGTCATCTCCGATCACGGCTTCACTTCCTTCCGGCGAGGGGTCAATCTCAACGCCTGGCTTCACCAGAACGGCTATCTCGTCCTGAAGGAAGGTGCCGACGGCTCGGCGGAATGGCTCCGCGACGTGGACTGGTCGCGCACCAGGGCCTACGCGCTGGGGCTCACGGGCATGTACCTGAACATCAAGGGCCGGGAAGCGCAGGGGATCGTCGAGCCGGGCGAGGAGGCGGAGGCGCTGAAACAGGAGCTGATCGCCCGGTTGAGCGGACTGGTCGACGAGGAGGGCGAGGCGATCGCCATCCGCGAAGTCTTCGACACCGCCAAGCTTTACGACGGCCCGTACCTCGGAAACGCGCCGGACCTGCTGATCGGCTACAACCACGGCTATCGCGTCTCCTGGGACTGCGCGAGCGGCGTCGTCAACGGGCCGGTGTTCGAGGACAACGTCAAGGCGTGGAGCGGGGACCACTGTGTCGACCCGCGGCTGGTTCCGGGCGTGTTCTTCTGCAGCGAACCGATCGACCGGAGCGATCCCGCGCTGATCGACATCGCTCCGACCGCACTGGAGCTGTTCGGGCTCCGGCCGCCCAAGCACATGGACGGGCGGCCGCTGTTCGGATCGGAACGCCCGATCGGAAGCAGGCCGGCGGCACCGCGCGCCGGAGACGGAGAGAAAGGATGACCCAGCGCCACGGGCTGATGGTGCGCTGCCTCCTGGCCGCGGCCGTCGTCGCGGCCGCCGCCGCGGTCCATGCCCAGGAACTCCCGGAGAAGCGCCTGATCGTGCTGGGCTTCGACGGGATGGATTACGAGCTGACGTCCCGGTTGCTCGCGGAGGGGAAGCTGCCGAACCTGGCGCGCGTCGCTCGGAGCGGTCTGTTCCGGCCGCTGGGAACCGCGATCCCTCCGCAAAGTCCGGTGGCGTGGTCCGACTTCACCACGGGGATGGACGCCGGGGGCCACGGCATCTTCGACTTCCTTCACCGCGACCCCCTCACCTATTTTCCGAAGTTCTCCACCAGCACGGTCGAATCGGGTGACGGTCCCGCCGTGCGTCTCGGCTGCTGGCGGTTTCCGCTCTGGGGCGGCGAGACCAAGCTGCTGCGTCATGGCAAGCCCTTCTGGCAGGTTCTCGAGGATCACGGCATCGAGACGACCGTCGTCCGCATGCCGGCGAACTTCCCCCCCTCAGGCCTGGCGACGCGGGAGCTGAGCGGGATGGGGACCCCGGACCTGATGGGCGGGTACGGCGAGTTCTCCTTCTACACCACCGATCCCAGCAAGGCCTCTCTCCGCGTGTCCGGAGGCGCGGTCTACGCGGTCGCGGTGGAGGACGGCGTCATCCACGCCGCGCTGCACGGTCCCGAGAACCCCCTGTACACCTGCGGGAAGGCCGATCTCGAGGCGCCCTTCACCGTCTACCTCGATCCCGACGAGGAGGTGGTCAAGCTGGTCGTGGGCGACGAGGAACGGCTGCTGCGCGCCGGTGAGTGGAGCGACTGGGTCCCGGTGTCTTTCTCGCTCGGGGCCCCGGCCGGCCGCCTCGCGCGGCCCTTCCTGTCGCTCGTCGCCGGTTCGATTCCGGCGATCGCGCGCTTTTATGTCCGGTCCGTGCACCCGCAGTTCGAGATGTACGTGTCGCCTCTGAATCACGATCCGCGCGATCCGGCGATCCCCCTGTCTCATCCGGCCTCCTTCGCGCAGGAACTGGCGGAGGCGACCGGCCTGTTCTACACGCAGGGGATGCCCGAGGACACGAAGGCCCTCAAGAGCGGCATCCTCACCCCGGAGGAGTTCCTCCAGCAGGCACGCCTGGCCGGCGAAGAGATCGAAGAGCAGTACAAGTACGTGCTCGACAAGTTCGCGCGGGGGTTCCTTTTCTACTACTTCGGGAACGTCGACCAGGTTTCCCACATGATGTGGCGGTCGATGGACCCCGATCATCCCGCCTACGATCCGGTCCGAGACGCGCCCTTTGCCGGTGCGGTCGAGGAGGTGTACCGGCGCATGGATCAGATCGTCGGCTACACCCTCGAGCATGCCGGCGACGATGTCGAGCTCATCGTGATGTCGGATCACGGCTTCACGAGTTGGCGGCGCACGTTCAACCTGAACTCCTGGCTGCTGCAGAACGGTTACCTCGTCCTCTATGATCCCTATGCCGACACGGGAAGCATCCTCTCGGGCGACGTGGACTGGTCGCGCACCCGAGCCTACGGGCTGGGGATCAACGGCCTTTACGTGAACCTGAAGGGCCGCGAGAAGCAGGGGATCGTCGCGCCCGAGGAGCGCCTCGCCCTGCTGAGGGAGATCGGCCGGAAGCTGCTGGAGACGGTGGACCCCGAAACCGGGCAACCGGCGGTGACGAAGGTGTACATCCGCGAGGAGACCTACCACGACCGCGGCCAGCTCGAGGTCGGACCGGACATGATCGTGGGCTACGCCAAGGGAACACGCTGTTCGGATCCGTCCGTGCTCGGCGACATCGAGGAGAATGTCTTCGCCGACAACACATCCTGGTGGAGCGGCGACCACTGCATGGATCACGAGGCCGTGCCGGGCATCCTGTTCAGTTCCGTGCCGCTGGACCGCCCTCCCCGCAACCTGCACGAACTGACCGGCACGATTCTGGAGCGGTTCGGGATCGACCCGGCCGAACTGCGGAAGTGAACCTGGGAGGCACGAGGACTCATGTTCGGTTCCGGCAAGATCAAGATCGACAAGGATCTTCTCGCCAAGGTGAAGCGTTACGCGGACATCGCCGGATACTCGTCCGCCGAGGAGTTCATCACCCACATGCTCGAGAAAGAGCTGGCGAAGCTCGAGGACGCCGACTCGGAAGAAGAGGTGAAGAAGCGGCTCAAGGGCCTGGGCTACATCTCGTGAACCCTGTCTTCCCGGGCGGACGGGACGCGCCATGTCCTACCTGAACCAGGTACTGCGGGCCCTGTTCGACGGGCTCCTGCTCCCTTTCCGGTCGATGCCGCCGGTGATCGGCCTGGTCGTGGTCTCGCTCCTCTCGGCGATCCTCGCCCTCATCGTCTTCAAGAAGACGTCGAACCAGGATCGCATCGCCGAGGTCAAGCGGCAGATCCACGCCTGCCTGTTCGAGATCCGGTTGTTCAACGACGACCTGCGAGCGATTTTCCGGGCCCAGGGGGAGCTGCTGCGGCACAACCTCCACTACCTCGGGCTTTCCCTGGTCCCGATGGCGTTCATGCTCGTCCCGTTCGCGCTGGCCTACTTCCACCTCGAGCAGCACTATGGCTACCGCCCCCTGCGTCCCGGCGAGGCGGTGCTCGTCCGTGCCCTGGTGGGGGAGCCGATCGAGACGCGCCCCGAGGTGGCCCTCGAGGCGCCGGAGGGCATCACCGTCCTTGCGGGGCCCGCCTGGTTCCCCGCCGCCCGGGAGATCGACTGGAAGATCCGGCCGGAGGTCGAGGGGCGGTTCGCTCTCGCCCTGAAGGCCGGCGACCGCGTGCTGACGAAGACCCTCCGCGTCGGTGGAGGGGTGCAGCGCGTCTCGCCCCGGCGTCCCTCGCCGCGGTTCGCCGACGAGCTGCTGAACCCCGGTGAAGACCCCCTACCCGGAACGGGGCCCGTGGCAGCGATCGAAGTTGCCTATCCTCAGCGCCAGTGGCGGTTTCTCGGCGCGGAGATGCCCTGGTGGGTGGGCTGGCTGGCGCTGATGCTGCTGTTCGCGCTGGCGCTCCGGAACCGCATGGGAGTTTCGATCTGATCCGAGTTGCCCGCGCGGCGGTGCGCAACCGCTCCGGGGCGCCGGCGGGGATGCGTCCGTTCCCGCCTCCCGTATCCCGAACGCGAGCCCGATCGGCCCTTCCGCCGCCTCCCGGCTCCCGCCTCCCCTAGCGGAGGATTCCGTCCGCCGCTAGCTTCCGCCTATCGGTTCCGCGGGCACCGGCGCGCCGCCGAAACCGTCCGGCGAGCCGGGTCCCCCGCTGCCCCGACACCGCCTTCCGCGGCCGCGGCGGTCCGATGGCCCATCGTGCGGGAAGGTAACCGGCCCGCGGGACGAGCACGTGGCGCCGCCCAGGTCGGCACCGTCGCACTCCTCGGCGCCGGGTTCCCTGACGCCGTCCCCGCAGCGGTTCTCGGCG
>RFHH01000081.1 GCA_003696075.1 Acidobacteriota bacterium | reverse complement strand
CTCCCGGGCCACGGCGGCGAACCGTTCGGGATGGCGAGGGGCGACGAGGAAGCCGACCGAGTCCCCCGCCGGGCCGCCCAGGACGGCCCGCGCCAGTGGACCGGCCTCGCCGGGATGCACCGAGCCGAGAACGATCCAGCGCCGGCCGGAGGCGAGATCGAGTTCGCGGGCGAGCCTCGCCGCCTCCGCGGCCGGGACCGGCTGGGCGGCGGCGTCCCACTTCAGGTTTCCGGTGGCGGCCATCCGGTGAACCGGTGCGCCGAGGGCGAGGAGACGGGCGCGGTCTTCCTCGCTCGCCGGCGAGATGAGCGCGAGCCGGCGGAGGGCGGTGCGCATCAGGCCGCCGAGCCGCCGGTAGCGGGGAAAACGCCGCGCCGAGAGCCGCGCGGAGACGAGAGCGCAAGGCACACCGGCGCGTTCGAGCGCGAGCAGGCGCAGCGGCCAGATCTCCGTTTCGACGATCACGTGAAGCGCCGGCCTGAGCGTTTCGATGAAGCGCCCGAGCGGCCCCGGCGCGTCGAGCGGGGCGAGGACGGCCGGAACGCCGGTCGACGCGGCGCGGTCGCGGCCGGTCAGCGTTTGCGTCGTGATGAGAAATGGACCGTTCCAACCCGCGCCCCGCAGCGCGGCGAGCAAGGGCGGGAGGAGCCCGGCCTCTCCGACCGAGGCGGCGTGCAGCCACACGGCACCTCGGGGAAGCCGTTCGAGCGCCCCGGGCTCCGCGAGACGCTGAGCCGCCGCTTCCTCCGCGGCCCGGTCTCCCCTGAACCGAGCCCAGGCGGCCGAGCACCGAACGGCGGCGGCGGCGGCGGCGGCCATCGGCCGGTAGGCGGCGAGCCAGGCGGACGAGATCCCGCCGCCCGGCCGGCTCGTCGGAGCGCTCACGCGGCGGCGCCTCCCCGGCTTGCGGCGGCCGCGCGGCGGGCGCATTCTGAGCGTTCCACCGCGCGCCCCCCAGGTCCGCGGCCGGCGCGCTCCAGCTCTCGCCGCGTGACGCGCGCGCGCGGCTCCCGGAGGTGAGCGATGCTCGAGAAGATCGGCGTCATCGGTGGCGGCATGATCGGCGGCGTCCTGTGCCAGGAGATCCCGCGTCGGCGGCTGGCGCGCACGCTGGCGCTGGTGGACATCATGCCGCCCGACCTGGCGAAGGGAAAGTGCCTCGACATCGCCGAGGGGAGTCCCGTGCTCGGCTTCGATATGGACTACGAGGCGGGCAAGGGATACGAGGTGCTCCGCGGCGCGCAGCTCGTCATCAACACCGCCGGAGTTCCCCGCAAGCCGAGGCCGGACGGAACGCTCCCCAGCCGCGAAGAGCTCCTGCAGACCAACCTGAAGATCACCGACCAGGTGGCCGCCGGGATCGCGGAATACTGCCCCGAGGCGATCGTCATCTCGATCGCCAACCCGCTCGATGCCATCGTGTACCGGCTGAACCAGAAGCTCGGCCCGCCGCGCTCCCGACTGATGGGCATGGCGGGCGTGCTCGACTCCGCGCGCTACCGCTACTTCGTGGCCAAGGAGGCGGGGGTGTCCGTGGAGAACGTCCAGGCCCTCGTCCTCGGAGGACACGGGGACGAGATGGTGCCGATCCGCTCGGCGTGCCGGATCGCCGGCTTGCCGGTGGAGCAGTTCGTCGATCCGGCGCGCTTGGACGAGATCGAGGCGCGGACGCGCAAGGCCGGCGGCGAGGTGGTCAAGCTTCTCGGAACGGGATCGGCTTTCGTGAGCCCCGCCTGGTCGGCCCTGGAGATGGCGGAGGCGGTGATCTTCGACAAGAAGAAGCTGCTGCCTGTCAGCGCCAGACTGGAGGGCGAGTTCGGCGTCGACGGCCTCTTCGTCGGTGTCCCCGCGATCCTGGGGCGCGACGGTGTCGAGCGGGTGGTGGAGATTCCGCTCACCCCGGCCGAGAAGGAGGCGCTCGACCGGTCGATCGCGGCCGTCCGGAAGACGTGCGCGGAGGTCGACGCGCTCGGCTGACGGGCCGCCTCCTTTCCGGCGCTGTAGAATGTTTTCGCCGAATCTGCGCCTTCTCTGGAGGAGCCGATGAACGCCCGTTTCACCGCAGTGCTGTCGATCGCCGCCCTGCTCGCTGCCCTTCCCGCCGCCGCGGAAGTGTCGCTCAACGAGCGGTGGACCGGGATCAACGTCGCGGTGATGGACCGGGAGGGGAACCCGATCGACGGCGTGCCGGTGCTCCTCCAGGAGTCCGGTTCGGCGGCGGCTCCGCTCGAGCTGAAGACTCGCAAGGGAATCGCCCGTTTTCCCCGCGTGGAGTTCGTTCCCGACGGCTACACGCTGCGGATCGGCGACGACAGGTACTTCATCTGGAAGTTCCACATCCGGACGCGGCGGGGTTCCCGGGAGATCTGGCAGGACGACGAAGGGGTGCTCACTCCGGACAACCAGGACGCGCTGCCGCCGGTCCGGTTCCATGTCGGCAACGCCTCGGTCTGGCTGACGCTCGTTCCGCGCGATCAGGCCGCCGAGGTTCTGGGCGCGCCGAAACCGAAGCCCGCCGAGGCCGAGCCGGCGCGGCGCGCGGCGCGGCGGCCTCGGACCCCGCTCGAGCGCGCCGACGAGGCGCTCGCGTTGCGCGACTACGCCGCCGCCGCGGCCGCCCTGGGGGAGGCCCTCGAGGCCGATCCGGAGAACGTGGACCTGAGGTGGCGGCGGGCCCAGGTGCTCGCCCGGGCCGGTGACCGGGGGACCGCGTTGCGCGAGGCGAACAAAGTGCTCGCACAGGATCCGCAGCGCGCCGGCGTGCGCCTCCAGATGGCCGAGTGGCTCGTCGACGACGGCAAGCTCGATCAGGCGGTGCCGCTGCTCGAGAAGGAGCGGGAGATCTCCCCCGGTGACGTGTCCGTGATCAAGCTGTTGGTGAGCGCCTACCGGGAGGTCGGACGGACGGAAGACGCCGAGAAAGCGGTCGAGCAATGGGCGGAGCTGGCGCCGGACGACCCGGAAGCGCTCATTTCGCTGGCCGAGCTGCGGGCCACCCAGGGCCGTTTCGAGGAGGCGGAGAGGCTCTACGCGCAGGTGGCGGAGAAGGACCCGGAGAACGCCCACCGCATGTACTACAACGTGGGAGCCTCCATCCTGAACGGCCGGAACGTGGGCGAGGCGGAGCGCCGCCGTGCGGCCGCCGCCTTCCGGAAGGCGCTCGAGCTCAAGCCGGACTACGCCAAGGCGCACCTCCAGCTCGGGTACGCCCTCCTGGGGCTGGGCGAGATGGCGGAGGCGCGCCAGCACTTCGAGAAGTTCGTCGAGCTGGCCCCGGACGATCCCCAGGCGGAGGAGGTCAAGGGGCTCATCCAGGCGCTGCGCTGACGCGCCCGGGCGCCTCCGGCCGCGGCTTCATTCAGGCGAGCGTCACCTCGGGGCAGAGGTAGACGTCCTGGATGGCGTGGAGGATCGCGATCCCTTCCGCCATCGGCTTCTGGAAGGCCTTCCGGCCGGAGATCAGTCCCATCCCGCCGGCCCGCTTGTTGATCACTGCCGTGCGCACCGCCTGCCGCAGGTCGTCGGCTCCCGACGGGCCTCCGGAGTTAATGAGGCCGACGCGGCCCATGTAACAGTTCGCGACCTGGTAGCGGCACAGGTCGATCGGGTGGTCGCTCGTGAGCTCCTCGTAGACGCGGGGATGGGTCTTCCCGAAGGAAAGCGCCGTGTAGCCGCCGTTCGTTTCGGGGAGCTTCTGCTTGACGATATCGGCCTCGAGCGTCACCCCGAGGTGGTTCGCCTGGCCGGTGAGGTCGGCCGCAGTGTGGTAGTCGCGGTCCTTCTTGAACTCCGGATTCCGCAGGTAGCACCACAGGATCGTGATCATTCCCAGCTCGTGGGCCCGCGCGAACGCTTCCGACACCTCCTGCAGCTGGCGGCGCGAGGGGAGCGATCCCCAGTAGATGGTGGCGCCCACGCCGATCGCCCCCAGCTCGTGCGCCTGCTCGACCTGGGCGAACATCACCTGGTCGTGGCTGTTGGGGTAGCTCAACAGCTCGTTGTGGTTGAGCTTCAGGATGAACGGGATCTTGTGGGCGTACCGGCGGGCCACCGCACCGAGAACCCCCAGCGTGGAGGCGACGGCGTTGCACCCGCCCTCGATGGCGAGGCGGACGATGTTCTCGGGGTCGAAGTAGATCGGATTGGGCGCGAACGAGGCGCCGGCGGAGTGCTCGATCCCCTGGTCGACCGGGAGGATCGACACGTAGCCCGTTCCGGCCAGCCGGCCGTGGTCGAGCAAGGTCTGGAAACTGCGGAGGACCGGGACCGGGCGGTCGCTCGGCGCCAGGACGCGATCGACGAAATCGGGTCCCGGGGCGTGGATCTGGTCCCGGGGAATCGTCCGGCAGACGTGGTCCAACAGCGCAGCGTCGTCCCCGAGCCACTCACGGATTTTCTCGATCATGCTCCAACCCTCCTCGGCGGCCCAGTCTACCGCGGCCCCGCCGCCGGCGCCGCGCGGCGCGAACGCCGCGCGTCCCGGCGAACCGGGTGGCCTCGCGGGCGGCTTGCCCGTACATGTTCCCTACCTGCGAAGGGGCACGCCGGCCGGAGCCGTGACATCGCCGGCGGCAAGGACCCGCCGGACCGCGCCGGGGTCGCGAGGCCAGCGGTTCGAACGGAGAGGCGACGATGTCGATCTCGATCGAAGGCGATCCTGCGGTCGGGGAGCGTCTCGGCCGCGTGGCCCGCCGTTGGGCGGGCGACGCGGTCATGCGCTACCGGTCGGCCCCCCCGGCCTATCTGTGGCTCTATCGGAGCGTCCTGGTCCAGGCGAGCGCCGACCCCGCGGGCGGGGTGAGGCTCTCGGCGATCCTGCTGCTCGGCCCCCGCACCCGCGGCGGCCTTCCGCGGGTGCGCGGCGGCGGCCGGGTCAGGGTCGACCACGAGGGGGACATCCTCCTCGAACGGGATCTTCCCGCGGAGGCGGCCCGGCGCGACCTCGACGGCGAGGTCCAGCGCTTCTGCCGCGAGGCGCACCGCCTCGCCGAGCTGCTCTATCGCCGATTCGGCGGGAAGCGGGCGATCGATCGCTTCGAGGAAGAGGTCCTGGGCCTGCTCGGGATCGGCGCGGCGCCGGCGCCGCTTCCGAACTGACCCGGAGCTCCGCCCGTCAGCCGGCCGCGCGGCCGGCCTCCTCGGTGAGGAGGAGGGTCGTCGGGTCGAGCAGGATGTCGAGATCCCGGTCGAGGATCTCTCCCCGGTCTTTCA
Source organism: Acidobacteriota bacterium (assembly GCA_003696075.1). NCBI lineage: Bacteria > Pseudomonadati > Acidobacteriota > Acidobacteriota bacterium. The sequence continues at coordinate 19,994 of RFHH01000081.1, read as the reverse complement.
GAACGTGCAGGCGGACGCGCGAGCCCTCCGGCTCGAGGCTGAAAACGATGTCGAGCAGCGGCTCCACCCGGTCGGCTGGCGGCGGCAGATGTCCGGGCCGCGGTGCCGGCCCGTCGCGGTGGACGCGCGCGGACGTCCAGAGCTCCGCGCCGGACTCCGACGCCAGGCGCCGCAGCGCGGTGAACAGCGCCGGATCGACCTGAGCGTCTTTCAGGCGATCGATCACGAGCACGTCCGGAACGAAGTCCATCTGATCGCGCAGCATCTCGAGCGTCGCCTCGAGCCGCTCGGCGGTGAAGTCGCGGTCGAGGAAGCTGTGGATGAGGCGCCGCCGCTCGATCTGGAGGTGGATCGCCGTCATGTCGAAACCGCTCCGGTCTTTCCTCATCTGCTCCGCGAGCAGCTCGTCGTACCAGTCGCGCACCTTCTCCACGTTCGCCTCCAGCGAGACGTGCAGGACGCGCTGGCCGGCGAGGAGGGCGTCGAGGCCGATGCCGGTGAGAAAGGCGGTCTTGCCCACGCCGGCGCGCGCCAGAACCGCCGCCACGCGGCCCCGGTGCGGTCCCTGGATGTGACGCTCCAGCAGGAGCCGGGTGGAGCGCCGGAGGCGCTGCATGCTCTCCGTCATCGCTTCTCCTCCGCCGCGGCGCCCCGGAAGCGTGCGAGGAGATCCTCCGACACCTCCCGGGGAACGGGCGCATACCGGGCGAACTCCATCGTGAACTCCGCCTTGCCCTGGGTCGCGGAGCGCAGGTCGGTGGCGTAGCCGAACATCTCGGCGAGCGGGACCTCGGCCTCGATCCGGGCGAACCCGCCCTCCTCGGTCGAGCCGAGCACGGTGCCCCGCCGCTGCATCAGCGAGCGATAGATCGCGCCCTGGAACTCGGCGGGGCCCTCCACGGCGACCTTCATGATCGGCTCGAGAATGCGGGGAGCGGCCTTGCGGTACACCTCGCGGAAGGCGGCCCGGGCGGCTGTCTGGAAGGCCATGTCCGAAGAGTCGACGGAATGGGCCGCACCGTCGTTGAGGACCACGCGGACGCCGACCACGGGAAAGCCGATCAAGGACCCCTTCGCCAGCGCATCCCTGAAGCCCTTCTCGCACGCGGGGATGAACTCGGTGGGGATGGCGCCTCCCCGCACCTCGTTGACGAACTCGAAGTCCCCGGTTTCGAGCGGCTCGATGTACCCGGCCACCCTCGCGTACTGGCCCGATCCGCCGGTCTGCTTCTTGTGCAGGTAGTCGAAGTCCGCCCGGCGCGAGATCGCCTCGCGGTAGGCCACCTGCGGCGCGCCGGTGCTCACCTCGGCGCCGTACTCGCGTCGCATCCGCTCCACGTAGACCTCGAGGTGCAGCTCGCCCATCCCCGAGATGATCGTCTCGCCCGACTCGTGGTCGACATGGACGCGGAAGGTCGGGTCTTCCTTCGAGAACCGCTGGAGGGCCTTCGACATCCGGCCTGCCGCGGCGTTGTCCTTGGGGGTGACGCTGAGCGAGACGACCGGATCGGGAACGTGCATCCCGGTCAGCGCGAGGTTTCCGGCGCCCTCTCCGACGAAGGTGTCCCCCGTGTGGCAGTCGATACCGAACAGCCCGACGATCTCGCCGGCGCCGGCCGCCTCGATGTCCTCCATCTTGTCCGCATGGAGCCGGACCAGCCGGCCGATCTTGATCTTCCGTCCTGTCCGCGACTGGACCACGGTCTGGCCCTTGGCGAGGGTCCCCTGATAGATGCGGACATAGGTGAGTTGGCCGTAGCGGCCATCCTCGAGCTTGAAGGCGTAGGCCACGGTCGGCGCCGCGGGGTCGGCCTTCAGGGTGACCGTCGTCTCCGGGCGGTCGAGGTCGTGCGCTTCCGCGGAAACGTCGGCCGGGGAGGGGAGGTAGCGGGTGACCGCGTCGAGCAGCGGCTGGACTCCTTTGTTCTTGTAGGCCGAGCCCATCAGCACGGGCGTGACCTCGAGCGACAGCGTGGCGCGGCGCAGCGCCGCGTGGATCTGCTCCGGGGTCGCCCGGTCCTCGAGGGCCGCCTCCATCAGCTCGTCCGAATACATGGAGAGGAGATCGAGCAGCGCCGCGCGGTGCTCCTCCGCCTCGGCGAGACGCTGTTCGGGGATCGGCTCCGTGACGACCCGCTCCCCGTTCGCGCCCTCGAACCGGATCGCCTTCATCTCGATCAGGTCGATCACGCCCTCGAAGTCCGCCTCCAGCCCGAGCGGAAGCTGGAGCAGCGCCGGGCGGTGGCCCAGCTTGTCCTGCAGCTGCGAGGTCACGCGCAGCGGGTTGGCCCCCGAACGGTCGCACTTGTTGACGAAGGCGAGGCGCGGCACCGAGTAGCGCCGCATCTGCCGGTCCACGGTGATCGACTGCGACTGGACGCCCGCGACCGCGCAGAGGACGAGCACCGCGCCGTCGAGCACGCGGAGCGCCCGCTCGACCTCGATGGTGAAGTCGACGTGGCCCGGCGTGTCGATGATGTTGATCTCGTGCCCCTTCCAGTGCACGTAGGTGGAAGCGGAGGTGATGGTGATTCCCCGCTCCTTCTCCAGCTCCATGTGATCCATCGTCGCGCCCACGCCGTCCTTTCCCTTGACGTCGTGGATCGCGTGGATCCGTTTCGTGTAGTACAGGATCCGCTCGGTCAGGGTGGTCTTGCCCGAGTCGATGTGCGCGGAGATCCCGATGTTCCGGATCCTGTCGATCGTGTGGGTCATGGTGCCGTCGTCCTCGCGGCCGCGCGGGGCCGCCCGTGTTCCGTTTCGGCCGGTGTCGCTGGATGTCCGCCGGGGAGACCGCGGCGGATGGACCGTCGACTCGCCGCCCGGCGCCGCCAGGGCGCGGCGCCGGTGACCGTCCACTCTAGGGCCGAACGATCTCGCTGTCCAGCCGGCCCGCCGCTCCGGAAGCCGCTCAGGCCGGCGAGGTCCGCTCCGCCGCGCCGCCGAGCGGCGGCAGCACGACGCGCCAGCGGAGCGTCACCACGCCCTCGCCCTCCTCGGGTCGCGCCGAGGCGGCCGAGAGCGGATCGCTCAGGCACAGGCCCCGGCAGCCCTCCGCGGAGAACAGGAGCCGGTCGCCCCCGCCCGGAGTCATCTCCACGGGGCCGAGGCGGAACCGGCCGTCCGGCCCCACCGCGACCTCGATCGGCGGAGCCCCGGGCCGCTCCAGCCGGACGCGGGCGCCCCTCGGGACGCCGGCGGCGGCGTCCAGGGAGGCCAGCGGCTGGAGCCGGTAGGTCGGGCCCCGCTCGACCACGCCTTCGATGACCACCCGGCAGGCGCGGGCGGGTCCCGCCGCCGCCCGGCAGGCGAGGAGCCCGGGGCCGGCGAGCAGGAGGAGCGACGCGGCGGCGGCGAGCCCCTTCATCGGGCCCCCTGGTCGGCCAGCACCTGGGCCACGCAGGCGGTGAGCCGTTCGGCGAAATCGAGGTGGAGGAACTCGTTGGGCCCGTGGGCGTTCGCCTTCGGCCCGAGGACCCCGGTGACGAGGAACTGCGCGCGGGGGAACTTCTCCTGCAGCAGCCCCATCAACGGGATCGACCCGCCCTCGCCGATGAAGCAGGCGGGCTTGCCGTAGTAGGTCTGGGAGGCCTCCTCGAGACTCCGGGCCAGCCACGGCTCGAAGGCCGGGGCGTTCCAGCCCGGGGCCGCCGACGGATTGCGGAGGCTCACCTTCGCCCCGTAGGGGGGATCGGTTTCGAGCAGGCGGCGGAGAGCCGCCAGCGCGCCGTCGGGATCGAGCGTCGGGGGAAGCCTGAGGGAGACCCGGACGGTCGTCTCGGGCCGCAGGACGTTGCCGGCTTCTTCGAGGGGCGGCAACCCGGCGGCGCCGACTACGGCCAGCTGCGGGCGCCACGTGCGGTTCAGCAGCAGCTCGGTGACGTCCTCGGTGACGGGCTGGACGCCCTCCTCCCACGGCAGGTCCTCGTAGACCGCCTTTCCGAGGACTTCGGCCGTCCGGCGGGTCTGCTCCAGCCGCTCCGCTGGGATTTCGACCTGAAAATCCTCCGGCAGGATTCTCCCGGTCGCCTCGTCCTCCAGACGCGACAGCAGTGCCCGGAGGATGCGGAAGCTCGAAGGCACGATGCCGCTCGCCTCGCCGGAGTGGACCCCCTCACGGAGCACCCGGACCGTGAGATCGCCCCCGGCCATGCCCCGGAGAGAGCTGGTCACCCAGAGCTGATCGTAGTTCCCGCATCCGGAATCGGGGCAGACGATCAACGACGGGGTGCCGATGCGGTCGCGAAGCCGGTCGAGGTAGGGCGGGAGATCCTGGCTTCCCGACTCCTCGCAGCACTCGATCACGCCGACACACCGGGCGTGCCGGACCCCTTGCTCCTGCACCGCGCGGATCGCGGCGATCGCGAGAAAGACCGCGTACCCGTCGTCGGCGGCTCCGCGCCCGTAGAGCTTCCCGTCGCGCACCACGGGGGTCCACGGCCCGAGTCCGGGCTCCCATCCGGTGACCGGAGGCTGCTTGTCGAGGTGGCCGTAGAAGAGAACGGTTTCGTCCAAGCCCCCGTTCACCGCGAAGAACAGGAGGGGGGTGCGCCCCTCCATCCGGAGCACCTCCAGCTCGAGCCCCTCGAGCCCCTGGGACCGGATCCAGGCCGCCACGTGCTCGACGGCGCGGTCGATGTGGCCGTTCGCCTTCCACTCGGGGTCGAACGCCGGCGACTGCGCGGGGATCGAAACGAACTCCGACAACGCCGGGAGCACCGACTCGCGCCACAGCCGGCCCGTGAACTCCCGGTTCCGCTCGCGATCGAACACAGCTTCACCTCCGCTACGCCCGGCCCGGTCCGGCTCGGGGCGAAGGGACGATCATACCGCCGCCGCCGCCGTCCGGCTGGCGCCGCGGGGCCGGTGGCGGTAAACGAACCCGGCGCGCGGCGGCCCGGGCGCGGAAAGGAGGAGACGTGGTGCGATCCCGGCGTGGCTGGTGGAGGTGGACGATCGGGGCGGCGAGCCTGCTCGCCGGCGCCGCGGTGCTCGGCCTGCCGTCCGAGCCCGAACCCGAGTGGCTCGAGATCGACTACCGGCCCTTCGTCGACCTGGACCGGATCAGCCATTCGGGCGAGACGGTCGGGGAGCTGCTCGATCGCCTCGGCGGCCGCCCGCGCCCCGCCGGGTCGGAGCGGCCGGAAGACCGAGCCGCCCACGCCCTGTTGGACCCGCTCCTCGAGCCGTACGCCTTCGTGCTCTCCGACGTGGTGGACGCGCTGGTGGAGCCTCCGCAGCTCCCCTGGGTCGAGGTCGGAGCGCTGTGGAGCCCGGGCGAGCCCCAGCCGGCTTGGGCCGAGCTGTTGCGGTCGCGCCGATTCCTGGTCGAAAGCGACGGCGCCGGCCGGCTCCGCGCCTTTCTCCCCTTCCGGGAGAGCGAGCCGATCGCCGGGGAGCCCCCGGTGGGCAGCGAGGCGGCGGCGCGGGCGGCGTGGGAGGATGCCTGGCCGGTTCTCCGTCTCGTCGCCGCCGCGGAGCGGCGGAGACTCGGGGGCGACCGCCCGCTCGCCGTGGAGGTCTACGCCTACACGCACGAACCCGCCCGCACGCGCTTCCACGTCGGCGTCCGGCCCTTCCGCACCGAGATCAGCGAAACGGCGCCGGACGGGCGGCGCCCTCCGCTGGACCTCGATCGGATCCAGCGGTTCCTGGACAGCGGATGGCAGCTCGAGGGTGGGCGAGTGGAGCCGGACGGGACGCTCCGGTTGTTCGGCAGCCGGCCGAAGCGGCCGCCCGCTCTGCTCGGGCATCCGGTGACCCTGGCCGACGTGGCGGTCGCCTACCGGGCGGTGTTCCACGGCGGGGCGGCGGAGCCGTACATGAGCCTCGACCGCGGGGACCGCGCGGAGCGGATGACCGTCAACTACGGAGGCCGGCTGCGCGACACGCGGCTGGGGCTCGTGAGCCTGCTGTGCGACGTGCGCTTCAAGACGTTCAGCGTCGGGCTGGATCCGCTCCGTGGCGGGGACGTCCGCGAGCGCCTCAGGGCGCGCGTGCCCGATTTCGCGACCCACGTCGAGCGTTTCGCGCGCCTCGCCGGGCCCGAGGCGGCCGGCGGACAGCAGACCCGGCTCTGGTTCTATCCGGACGATGTGGAGATGGCCCTGTCGGCCCGCGGAGATCTCATGGCGTTGGCCCGGGCCCGGATGACGGCGGCGTCGGAACGCGCCGGCGGGGGAGCGGGAGAGGATGTGCCCGCTTGGACCCGCGGCCTCGTGGAGCAGATCAACGCCCAGTACGACGCCCTCGCCGAGGAATTTCCCGAACTCGCCGGACTCGACCAGGCGGTCCGGTGGCTGGCGCTGTTCACCTGGCTGCGCCAACTCGACCGGCAGGGAGCGCTGCTCCCCGAACTCGACGCGCTGCTCGCCGTCCCGTTGCCGTCGGTTCCCACGCCGCGGAGCTTCCCCCAGGTCGTCGCCGTGCACGCCATCCCGCCGGCGGGGCGGGAGGGACCGGTCGACGTCTTCGATCGATCTCCCGTGGTCGACGCGCTCGCCCGGCTGGCCCCGCGGGAAGGGGAACGTCTGAGCCCGAGGCGCCGCTTCGCGCGGGCGCTCGCCGCGCTCGACCGGAACCACCCGCAACAGGCGGCCCTGGCGAGAGAAATGGAGGCGATCGACCCGCGTCGGGCCTCCACCGCGGATCTCCTGCGGCTGGCGCGCCGCGCCGAGCGCCTGCGATTGCACGCGCTCGCCTTGCGGTCGCTGCCGGAGGCCGGTCGCCGCCGCCTCGAGGAGCGGCGGAAGACGGAGGGTCCCGAGCTGCGGGTGTTCGACGTGGCCATCGGGGGGCTCGACCTGGGGATGGGCCGGGCGCTCGCCGGAGCGGCTCGCCGCTCGCTCCGGTGGGGGTCGTCCGGGGTGGCGGCGCTGGCTGCCCCCGAGGCCGTCGGGGCGGGCCCCGCGCCCCGGCCGGAGGCGCCGCGCGAGGAATGGCGCCGCGATCCGGAGGGGCTTCCGGACGCGGTCCTGCCCGACCACGGACTCGGGCAGGCGCCGGAGCACGCGGCGGCCGGGGGCAGCTTCAAGCGCCGGTACCGGGAGACGGCTTCGGGTTGGTTCCAGCGGCTGGAGGAAGAGACCTCCGGAACCGTCTGGCTCCAGGTCGTCACCGATCCCGACGGGCCGGAGGCGCGCTCCCGCCTGGTCGAACTCGGCCCGGACGGGCGTGCGGTGCGTTTCGAGCGCACCGAGGAGGGCCGCCAGCTCGCCTATCGCCTGGCCCGCGACGGATCCCGCGTGGTGGCGCGGAGGGCGGGCCGGGCCCGGCTCCTTCCCTTCCTGCGCCTGCGGCCCGGCAGCCACGCGGGACCGACCCGAGCCACCCTCCAGCCCGCCGATCTCGTCACCCTCTCCCTCGAGTCTCCCGGCGAAGCGGCGGATCCCGAGCGGGCCCCGGTGACGGTCTCCTTCCGGCTCTCCGACGGCCGCGCTTTCACCGCCCCGGTTCCGCGGCCGCTCCTCCAGCGGCTCGTCATGGGACCGGAAGCGGTGCCGGCGCCGGAGAAGGGCGTCCCCGGCCTGGCTCCGCTTCCGGAGATGGCGGGGCGACCGAGGGCGGTGATGGTCCTGGAGGGGGCCGGGCGCGGTCTGCCACCGTGGGCGGTCGCGCCCGCTCCGGCCGTCCCGGGCGAGGAGGAGGCCGAGCGCGTCGCCCTGGGCTTCGCCTCGTGGAGAGACCGGACGAGCGGACCGGCGGCCGTGGTCGGCGTCGACGTGGCGCGGTCGCCGGGCCGGTGGGGCGGAGCGCCGGCCGTGAACGGGGACGCGCTCCTCCTGGCCCCGCGTGGGGCCTTTCCCGGTCTCGCCGAGGGCTGGAGGGAGCGGATCGCCGCGAACTGGCCGGCGGACCGCCTCGTCGAGGCCCTGCCCGAGGACGCGGCATCGGTCCCGTCGCTGGTCCTGCTCGTCAGCGGCGAGCCCCCGGGGCTCCTGGGACGCCGCCTGCGGTCGCTGGCACGCGACGAGCGGATGAGCGGGAAGATCCTGGCGGTCTGGTCGCTCGCCGCGGGCCCGCTCCGGCCCGATCTTCCCGCGACGCTCCTCGCCGAGGGGCGGCTGGCGGCCGTCGGCCTCCGGCACTGGCCGGCGGCGCGCCTTTCGCGGCTCGAGGCGGTTCTCGCCGCGCGCGCGGCGGCGGTGCGAGCCAGCGCCGGGAAGGGGTTGCGGGCGGAGGAGATCTTCGCGGGGACGCTCTGGTTCTATTGACCTGGGGAGGCGGCCGGAGCCGCTCGACCGCCCGTGACCGGCGTGGCGAGGCCGTCCGCTGACCGGGACTCGGGCATCGAGCGCTGCGCGTTGGCGACGTACGCGCGTGCGGCACCGTGCCGGTAGACCAGCTCGCCCCCGGTATGCCCGGCCCGGACGGCGAAGGCGACCAGCGCCGCGGCGGCGACGAGGCCGGCGATTCGCGCCCCCCGCGCGAACCGCGCGGGCGCCATCCCGAAGGCCACGACGAGCAGAACGGCCAGCGACGCCTGGAACAGGCGCTCGCCGGCCTCTTCGTGCTCGTGGATCAGATCGCGCGCCACGACGGTCTCCACGATCCCCTCCTGGTCCTCGCCCGTCTCCGTGGCGAACCAGGCGCTCGCCGAGAGGAGGGCGGACAGGGCGAGAACGGCCGCCCACGTGCGGCGCCCCGGCGCCCCGAGCCGGATCGCGAGCAGGGCGGCCGCGGCGGCCAGCGGCAAGAGGACGCTCAGAGCGAGCGGGAAGTGCACCACGGCGGGATGGAGCGGGTCAGGCAGCATGGCTCGTCCTTTCGGGGAGAAAAGATCGTGCCGCGCCTAGGGCGGGGCGAGGGCGGCGGAGTGTAATCCCCGGCGCGCCCATCGGCCACAGACCCCGGCAGCCCGGGCCTTGCGCCCCGGTCGCGCCACCTCGGCGACCGCTCGCCACGGAAAGGGCGGCCGGTCCGGGCCGCGGCCGGCAGCGCGCTCCGGACCGTTGTGTAAGCTTCGTGACGGCCCGCGTACCGATCCGCAGCGGGCGAGGAGGGGTCCCATGTCCACTGCCGGGCCGGCGGCTGCCGACGTCCGCGTGGAGATCGACGAGGTCTCGCACACCTACCCGGGGGGCACCGTCGCCCTGGACGACGTCAGCCTCTCGATCGGGGCCGGGCTGTTCGGCCTGCTGGGGCCGAACGGGGCCGGCAAGAGCACGCTGATGAGGATCGTGTGCACGCTCCTGCGCCCGACGCGGGGGGAAGTGCGAGTCGCGAACCACGACGTCGTCGGCGAACCGCGGGAGGTGCGCCGGCTGATCGGATACCTGCCCCAGGAATTCGGCGCCTGGCGTCTGGCGCGCGTGCGCGAGGTGCTCGACACCCTCGGCCGGCTCTCCGGTCTTCGCGACCGCAGGCAGCGCGCCGAGCGGATCGAGCGGACGCTCGACCTCGTGGGTCTGGCGGCCAAGGCGAACGACAAGGTCAAGAGCCTGTCGGGCGGGATGGTGCGGCGTCTCGGGGTCGCGCAGGCGCTCCTGCACGAGCCGCCGGTGCTGGTCGTCGACGAGCCCACGGTGGGGCTCGATCCGGAAGAGCGGCTGCGCTTCCGGGAGCTCATGGCCAAGCTGGCGCGCGACCGCGTGATTCTCCTCTCCACGCACATCGTGGCGGACCTCGGTTCCGGTTGCCGGCGCATCGCGCTGCTCGATCACGGAAAGATCGCGTTCGAGGGCTCTCCCGAGGATCTCGTCGCTCGCGCCCGCGGGAAGGTCTTCGAGGTGACCGTGCCGGCCGGCCGCCCGGTCCAGCTCGGGGCCGGAGCCGAGGAGGTGTCGCGAACGTCGAGCGGGGGCCGGGTCACCATCCGCGGCGTGGCGTCCGGTGCTCTTCCGGAGGGGGCGCGCCCCGTCGACGCGCCGACGCTGGAGGAGGCTTACCTCGCCTTCATGCTGGCTCGAGGCCGGACCCTCGACGAGGTCGGAGGGGAGGAGGAGCGGTGAGAGGAGAGACGCTGGACGCGGTGCTGGCCCTGGCTCGGGCGGAGGCGCGCCTTTGCCGACGCCTGGTGCGCTACTGGATCTTCCTCGCGCTGTCCGTGCTGCTCCCGCTGGCGATGTACCTCTACCACGGGCTCGGCCTTCACCGGAACCTGTCCTCCTGGTCGGCCACCGCGGCCATGATCAACCCCCGCTTCTTCATCGGGAGCTACGGCTCGAATCTGCTCCTCGTCATGCTGCTCGGGGTGATCTTCCTCGCCTTCGACGTCCGGGCGCGCGACCGGCGCGACCGGATCGCGGAGGTTCTCGACGCCCGGCCCGTGGGCAACGTGGCCCTTCTCGCCGGCCGCGGACTCGGCCTGCTCGGCGTTTCGATGGTGCCCGTCCTCCTCCTCGCCGGCATGCTGCTGGTTGTCGGCTGGCTCATCCGCGAGCCGATCGAGCCCGTGTCGCTGTTCGGTTTCGCCCTGTTCATGGCGGTGCCGGCGACGGTCTTCATGGTGGGGGCGACGTTTCTGGCCGCGATCGCGCTCCGCGCGCGGCTGCTGGCGGCGCTGGTCACGATCGCCCTCGTCGTCGGCTCGACGATGGCGCTCCTCGCGCTGCCGATGTACGACCAGCCGCTGTTCGACCTCACCGGCGGCTACGCGATGTCCTTCCCGTCCGACCTGATGCCGGAGATCGCGCCCGCCGCCGGCTGGTTCCAGCGCGCGGCGGTCGCCGCGGCCGGCATCGGTGCTCTCCTCCTGGGCGCCGCGCTCCACCCGCGTCGCGACCACGGGCACCGCGGCCGCCGCGCGGCGGCCGGGTTGGTCCTCCTCGCCGCCGCCGCGGGGGGGCTCGGCATGTTGCGCCACGAGCGGGCGGCGGTGCCGGCGCGGATCGAACGTTGGCGCGCCGAGCACGCCAAGCTCGAAGAGTTGCCGGCGGCCGATCTGCGGCGCGTGTCGGGGAAGGTCGTCATCGCGCCGGGGCGCCGCGTGGAAGAAGCGCTCGAGTTGACGTTCGCCGCGCCGCCCGGGGAGATGCTCGAAGAGGTTCTGCTCACGGCGAATCCCGGCCTGGCCGTCGAGCGGGTCGAGGGCGAAGGGGGTCCGCTGCCGTACACCTTCGCCTCCGGCCTGCTCCGAATCCGGCTGGGCGGACCGCTCGCCGCCGGCCAGGAACGCACGATCCGCGTCGAGCTGGCCGGGCGACCGGACCTCGACTTCGCGTATCTCTCGGCGGCGGCCCACCCGCTCGAGCGGACGACGTGGAACGGGGCGGTGTTCCTGCTCGGCTACGAGCCGGCGATCTTCGACCGCCGTTTCGTCGCGCTGATGCCGGGAATCGCATGGCTGCCGATGCCGGGGCCGTTTTCGGACCGCGGCGATCCCCGCCGCCGGCCCCGCGATCCGTTCGAACTCGACCTGACGGTGGAGGTCCCGGAGTCGTGGCACGTCGCCGGTCCGGGTGCGCCCCGGGAAGCGGCCGCCGCCGGTCCCGGTCGCCGAGCGCTCCGCTTCGCGCCCGGCGGGCCCGTGCCGGAGGTCGCCCTGGTGGCGGCCCCCTTCGAGGCGCTGGAGGCGGAGATCGCCGGGGTGCGCTGCCGGCTGCTGGTGGCGTCGCGTCATCGATCACGGCTCGAGCCCCTGGCGGCGGGGCTCCCGGAGATCCGGCGGTTCGCCGAGGAGAGGCTGCGCCAGGCCTCCGAGGAGGGACTGCCGTACCCCTACGACGGCTTCACGCTGGTCGAGGTTCCCAATCGGCTGCGCGGGTTCGGCGGGGGATGGCGGATGGACACCGTGCTCGCGCCTCCGGGCATGCTGCTGCTCCGGGAATCGGGTCTGCCGACGGCCCGGTGGGACGTTCCGTTCTCCGAGTCGAGGCGCAGCGACTACAGCGAGGTCGAGGGCGGCATGCCGGCTGCGATCCTCTCCCGGCTGCAGGCGTTCTTCGACAACGATTTCAGCGGCGGCAACCTCTTCACCGGCGGCGCGCGCAACTTCCTGCCCTATCTCGTTTCGCCCCGGGGAGAGGACGCGGTCGCTCTCGACTACACGCTGGAGGTCCTCACGAGCGAGCTGCTGTTCGACCGCCGCGGTTTCTTCTCCGTCCATCTCTACGACGCCGGCCTGAACCGGCTCATCGGCAAGACGGTGCAGCGCTGGTTCATGACGGGCCGCTCGCGGCCGATCGGCGATGTCCTCGTCGAGGTGGTCACGGAGCGCCCCGAGATCTGGGAGACCGTCCTCGGGGTGGCGCTGTCCCGGCTCGACCCGTGGGAGGATCCGGCCCGGACGATCGACGTGCTGACGCTCAAGGGCGGCGCTCTCTCCCGCTCGCTGCGGGACGAGCTCGGCCGCGAGGCCCTGGCGGCGACCCTCGCGGCGCTGCGCTCCGCGCACGAAGGGGGCGCGGTGGAGCGCGACGACCTGATCCGCGCCGCGCGGAGCGCCGGGCGCGACCTCGAGCCCATCCTGGCCACGTGGCTCGACGAGACCGAACTCCCGGCGTTCGCCGCCGAAGAGTCCCGACTGGTGCGCCTCGAGGACGATGCCGAGGGGAACCCCCGCTACCAGCTGATCGTCCGCCTCCGCAACGACGGTTCCGCGCCGGGACTCGTCCGGCTGTCCTACGTTGCCGGGGAGAAGGCAGAGCGGCAGGCCACCGATCCGGTGCGGGTCGAAGGGCGCTCCGCGGTCGAGATCGGCGTGGTGACCTCCGAGCCGCCGAAGGAGATCCGCGTGGAGCCGTACCTGTCGCGGAACCGCGGCCCCTTCGCGGTCGCCGTCGCGCGGCCGGAGCGCGGGGAAGCGGTCCGGGCCGAGCCGTTCACCGGTGCGCGCACCGTGCCCTGGCACCCGCCCGCCGAAGGGGGGATCGTCGTCGACGATCTCGACGAGGGCTTCGGCACGGTCGAGCCGGAGCGGCGCGGATGGTTGCGCCTCCGACCGCGCGGGCGCGACGACGTGGAGCGTGACGCCGGACTCCCCGTGGCGGACGGGTTCCGGGCCGCGGTGTGGTCGCGCCGCGCCGATCCCGCCGCGTGGGGGCGCTACCGGCACACGGAGGCGGTCGTGGCGGCCCGCTCGCCCGAGTACAAGGCCCGGTTCACCGCCCGCCTCCCCCAGGCCGGACGGTGGACGCTCCAGGTGCACCTCCCCGGGTCGGTGAAAGGCTTTCCCCTGGTGGAAGGCCGCCGGTGGTCTTTCCGCGTCGAGGCCGGCGGGCGCCGGGAAGAGGCGCCGTTCGACCCTGCGGCGGCACCCGCGGGGTGGAGTGATGTCGGGGAGTTCGAGCTCGCGGCCGGCGAGGCGGTGGTGGAGCTGTCGCTGGCCGAGGGTTCCGGCGTGCTGGTGGCGGACGCCATCCGGTGGGTGCCCGCCTCGGCAGAAACCGCGGCGGGGACGCGCTGATGCGCCGGCGAGCGGTGGCCGGCCTCGCCCTCGCCGTCCTCGCGGGAGCCGGCTGCCGCGCGACCCGCGTCGAGCCGGTGGAGTTCCGGGTTCCGGTGAAGGTCGATCCGGTGAAGACCGGGGACGTGGAGGCCACGGTCGTCGGAACCGGGACACTCCGGCCGCCGCAGAAGGTCGTGCTGCGGGCGGAGACGGCGGGGCGGATCGAGGTCGGCCGCGACGCATCCGGCCGGCGCCTGGCCGAGGGAGACCGTGTCGAGGCGGGGCAGGTGATCGGCTCGATCACCGGGGAGGACGTCGACGTGGCGGCGCGGCTGGAGGCGACCCGCGAGCGCCTCGAGACGGCGCGGGCGGACCTCGAATCGAAGCGCCGGCTGCACGAAGCCGGGCTGATCTCGGACCTGGAGCTGAAGCAGGCGGAGGCGGCGTTCCAGGATGCGGAAGCCGAGTGGAAGCGAAGCCGGCTGACCGTCGACCGGGCCGTGCTGCGGACGCCGATCTCCGGCGTGATCCTGACACTTTGCCGCGACGAACAGGGCCATCCCTACGCCGACGGCCAGAGGGTCTCCGCGGGCTACGTCTTCGCCGAGATCGCTCCGGACGACTCGCTGGTGGCCGACGTCGATCTCGTGGGGACCGACGCCGCGCGGGTGCGCCGCGGGATGCCCGCGCGCATCCGAACGGTCGCGTTTCCGGACCGGCAATTCGAAGGGCGCGTCGTGCGGATCGCGCCGTCCCTGGATCCGGTGACGCGGACCTTGCGCGTCGAGATCTCCGTTCGCAACGACGAGCGCCTCCTGAAACCGGGGATGTTCGTCGAGGCCACCATCGTGCTCGAGCGCCACGAAGGCGTCCCCGTCGTGCCGCGCGCCGCCGTCGTCGAGCGTTCGGGCCGCAAGGTGGTGTTCGTGCTCAAGGGGCAGCGGGTCGTCCAGCGTCCCGTCCGCCTCGGCCTCGGGGGGGACGAGGTGGTCGAGATCAGGGAAGGGGTCGCGCCGGGGGAGAAGATCGTCGTCGCGGGCGTCGAGACCCTGAGTGACGGATCCCTCGTCCGCGTTTCGGGGGGCTGAGGTCGCGCGCATGGCGGGGCTCCCCAGACTGGCGACGCGGCGACCGGTTGCCGTCGTGGTCTGCGCCGTCGGCGTGGCGCTTCTCGGCGTGCAGGCCTGGCGGCGTCTTCCGGTGGACCTCCTCCCCGATATCCGGAGTCCGACCGTGGTGGTTTCGGTGCGGTCGGGCGATCGACCGCCCCTGGAGATGGAGCGGCTCTACGGCGAGCGGATCGAGCAGCGCCTGTTCGCCGTCCGCGGGCTGCGCGACGTCAGCCAGGTCGCCAGGACGGGGCGCCTGGTGGCGACCGTCACGTTCGATTGGGACGTCGACATGGACGCCGCGCTGATCGAGGTCCAACGGGCCCTGAGCCCCCTCGCGGCGGACCCGGAGGTCGACGAGCTCGTCGTGCGGCGGTTCGATCCCCGGCAGGCTCCGGTTCTCACCATCGGACTGCTCGCCCCCTCGGGACGCCCCGACCTCGCCGAGCTCCGCAGGCTCGCCCGCCGCCAGCTCGCCCCCGCCCTCGAGCGACTGGCCGGCGTGGCGGAGGCCCGCGTGCTCGGCGGGAGGGTGAGGGAGATCCAGGTTCGCCTGGACCGGGCCCGCCTCGACGGCTACGGCCTCGACATCGGGACGGTCGCCGCGCAGCTCGCCGCCGCGAACCGCGACGTGAACGCCGGGACCCTCGAGGAAGGCGGGCGGGTCTACGTGGTGCGCGGCGTTTCCCGGTTCCGTTCCGTCGAGGACGTGCGGCGCGCCGTGATCGCTCACCGGCGGGAGGGGGGGCGGATCGTTCCCGTCCGCGTCGCCGACGTGGGCGAAGTCGTGGAGGCGGATGCGGAGATCCGCCACCTCGTCCGCGTGAACGGTTCCGAGGGCGTTTCCGTTGCGGTCTAC
Source organism: Acidobacteriota bacterium (assembly GCA_003696075.1). Classification (NCBI taxonomy): domain Bacteria; kingdom Pseudomonadati; phylum Acidobacteriota; species Acidobacteriota bacterium. Next base: position 4,699 of record RFHH01000081.1, on the reverse strand, counting down.
AAAGAGGCCGGCGCCAACACGGTCGCGGTGTCGCGGACGGTCCGCCGGGCGCTGGCGCACCTCCGGGACGGTATGCCGGGCGTCGCCTTCGACGTCGTCACCGACGAGGCGAGCCTGGTGGAAGGCGCGATCGGAGATCTCGAGTGGGCGGCGATCGCCGGCATCCTGCTCGCGGTCGGGGTCCTGGTGCTCTTCCTCCGCTCGGCCGGACCGACGGTGGTGGTCGCCGCCGCGGTGCCGGTGTCTCTCCTCGCCGCGGTGCTGGCGATGCACGTCGCGGGGCGCACGCTGAACATCGTCACGCTCGCGGGTCTCGCGCTCGGCGCCGGCATGCTGGTGGACAACGCGATCGTCGTGGTGGAGGCGATCTTCCGGCGCTTGACCGCCGGACGGGAGCCCCGGGCGGCGGCCGCGGAGGGAGCGGAGGAGGTGTCGGGGGCGATCGCCGCCAGCACGTTCACGACCTGTGTGGTCTTCGTTCCGGTCCTTTTCATGAGGGGCCTCGCCTCGCGCCTCGTGGCCGGCCTGGCCTTCACCGTCGTGGCCGCGCTCCTCGCCTCGCTCCTGGCGGCGCTGGCGCTGATCCCTGCACTGGCGGTATGGCTCCTCCCGCGCCGCGCACCGGCCGTGATCGATCCCGGCCGGTCCCGCGTCCGCGGGGCGGTTGCCGCGCTGTTGCGCCGCTCGGGGTCGGTGACGCTCGCCTCCGCGCTCGTCGCCGCCGGCGGTGTGTGGGCGCTCGCTTCTCTGGGAACGGAGCTGCTGGCACCGGCCGACCCGCGGCAGTTCGCCGTGAGGCTGGTCGGACCGCCCGGAACCCGCGTGCGAGCCACGGAGCGGGCGGTCGCGGCCGTCGAGGAACTCCTCCGGGCCGCCGCGTCCCCGGCCGAGCTCCACCTCCTCGCCGAGGTCGGACGCCTGCCGGAGGACGACCGGCTGATTCGGGAGGAGCAGACGGAAGAGAACACGGCCCGGGTGTTCGTCCGCCTCGGGCCCGGTGGACCGACGGCGAGCGAGACGGTGGCCCGGGCTTCCGCCGCCGCGTCGGCGTTGACCGGATGGACCTTCTCGTGGGAGGTGGGGGCCTCGGCGCTGGCGAGAGCGATCGGGACTGCGGGCCCGCCGATCCGTGTGGAGCTTTCGGGCCGGTCCCCCGAGACCCTCCGGGAAGCGGCTTCGGCGGTGCGTGAAGCACTCGCTGGCCGCCCCGAGCTGTGGAACGTCCGCAGCTCGTTCGAGGGAGGGCCGCCCGAACTCGTCGTCCGGCTCGACCGGCCGCTCTCCGACGGGCTCGGCATCGACGTGGACGGTGTGGTGCGGGCCCTCCGCGCATCGCTCGACGGCCTTCCGGCGACGACGCTGACGACCGGCGACGAGGACCGGGAGATCGTGCTGCGGTTGCCGCGGGTCGGCGCCGAGCGCCTCGCGGCGCTACCGGTGCGCGGGGAGGCGGGCACGCGCGTCGCGCTGGGCCAGATCGCCCGCCTCCAGCTCCGCGAGGGCGCGCGCGAGATCTTCCGGCGGGACCAGCGGCGCGTGGCGGAGGTCACCGCCCGACTCGCGCGCGGCGTGCGTTATCCGGCGGCGGCGGAGGCGGCGCGCCGCGCGCTGGGCTCGGTGGAGCTTCCCCTGGGTGTCCGCGCGCGCCTCGCGGGGGAAGAAACGGAACGCCGGCGCACCTTCGAGCAGTTGGCGGCCGCGGGGGCTCTGGCGCTGATCCTCGTCTTCATGGTCCTGGCCGGGTCGTTCGAATCGCTGCTCCATCCGATCACCGTGCTCGCAGCGGTCCCGCTCGCGCTGGCCGGCGTCGCCGCCGTGCTCCTTCCCGTCGGCGAGCCGATCGGCGTGATGGCCGGCCTCGGCCTGATCGTCCTCGCCGGGGTCGCGGTGAACGACGCGATCCTGCTCGTCGACGCGGCCCGGCGCCTCCGGGCGGCCGGGGCGGACAGGAGGGATGCCCTCTCCCGCGCCGCGGCGCTGCGGCTCCGTCCCATCCTGATGACGACCGCGACGACCGTGCTGGCGCTCGTGCCGCTCGCGCTCGTTCCCGGGGAGGAGGCCGAGCTGCGCCGTCCGCTGGCGCTGACGGTCATCGGGGGGATCCTGGCCTCGACGGCGGGGTCGCTGTTCGTCGTGCCCTGCCTGTACGACGTGCTCGACCGCATCCGCCGGCGGGAAAGAGCGCCGTGACACCGGCCGAGTTCCCCGTCCGGCGCCCCGTGGCGACGGCGATGATCTTCGCCGCCCTCGTCCTTCTCGGCGCGATCGCGTGGCGCATCATTCCGGTGGAGCTGTTCCCCGACATCGAGGGCGATCGGCTCTCGGTCGCTTTCACCCGGCCGGGGAGCGAGCCGGAGGTGGTCGAGCGCGAACTCCTGCGCGCCCTCGAGGCCCGTGTGGAGACTCTCCCCGGCGTCGCCGAGACGTGGGGGACGGTCACGGGCGACAGCGGCCGGCTCCGGATCCGCTTCGAGCCGGGAACGGATCTCCACGTGCGCGACCTCGATCTCCGGCGGATCGCGGCCGATCTGGAGCGCACGCAACCCCGCGGGACCCGGATCGAGGTCCAGTCGTTCGACACCGAGATCGTCAGCCGCTTCGTGATGGTGGTTCAGATCACCGGCGCCGGCGACCGTTTCGCGTTGCGCGACCTGGCCGAGGAGGAGATCCGGCCCCGGCTGGCCTCGGTTCCGGGCGTGTCGGCGGCGATGCTCTTCGGCGGCGCGCCGCGGGAGCTGCGGATCGCGATCGACCCGCAACGGATCGCGGCTCTCGGGATCGACGCTGCGTCGGTCGCGGAGCGGGTGACCGCGGCCCTGGCCCGGCCCCGCTTCGCCGGGACCGCCGCCTCCGGTGCGGGCCGCGCCGCGGTGCTCGTGGACGGCCGGCCGGAGGGCGAGGTCTCCCTGGCGCGCCTGACTCTCGTTCCGGGGCGCAACGTGCAGCTCCGGCACGTGGCGGACGTCGCGCTCACCGCAGGGGAGGAGGAGGAGCGCGCGCGGGTGGACGGCCGGCCGGCGGTCACGCTCGTGCTCTTCAAACAGGCGGAAGCGAACCTCGTGCGGGTGGGCCGCGCCTTGCGGGAGAGGTTGCACGAACTCGAGCGCGAGTTCGCCGCCTCCGGCCTGCGTTTCACGATCGCGTTCGACGGCGCGCGAACCGTCGAAGAGCAGTTGCGCCGGCTCGAGAAGCTGGCGGCCGGCGGTTTCGCGATCGCGCTCGCGGTGTTGCTCCTCTTCCTCCGGCAGCTGCGGCCGGTGGCGGTGGTGGCGGTCTCCGTGCCGGCGAGCCTGCTGATCGGCGTCGCGCTTCTCTACCTTTCCGGTCAGAGCGTCAACCTGATCACGCTCTTCGGCCTCGCCGTCGGCATCGGGATGCTGGTGGACAACAGCATCGTCGTGTACGAGGCGGTCCAGCGGCGGCTCGAACGGGGCGACGGGCCGGACGAGGCCGCGGTGCGCGGGGTCGGGACCACGGCCCGCGCGATCCTCGCCGCGACCGCGACGAACGCGGTGGTGTTCGTGCCGCTGGCCTTCACCGTCTTCGAGAGCGGTCTCGTCCGGCGGCTGCTGGAAGTGCTGGCCCTCGCGTACCTGATCCCGCTCGCCGCTTCGCTGCTGGTCGCCCTCGGTCTGGTGCCGCTGCTCGCCCGCTACCTCGCCGCTCCGGCCGCGCTGGCGCGCCTCGCCGCCGAGCGCGCAAGGCGCCGGGCTCACGGGGGCCTTCCGGTTCCCTCGAGAGCGCGCGAGGTCTTCTCCGCCCTGCTGGCGGTCGCCCTGCGCCGGCCGGGGGCCTGGCTCGCGGCCACGGGACTCCTCGTGGTCGCCAGTGCCCTGGTCGGGGCCGTGTGGCTCGGGGCTTCGGCGGGCGGAGCGGAACCGGCCCGCGCCGACGAGGTGCGGTTGCAGGTGGACCTTCCGCCCGGCCTGTCTCTCGACGGCGCCACCGAACGGGTCGCGGTGCTCGAGGAGGCGGCCCTCGCGATCGGCGGCGTCGAGCGGGTGACGTCGCTCGTGCGCGAGGAGGACGCTTCGCTGACGATCCGGCTCGAGCCGGAGGAGCGCCGGCCTCCGGGCACCGACGCGGCGCTGGTCCGGGAGCGGTTGCAACGCGCTGCGCGGGAGATGACGGGTGTGGAGATCCGTTCCGTCGGATCCGGCGGGGGCGGGGGAGAGGAGGACGAGGGCCTCCAGGAACTTCTCGGCCAAGCGGCGCCGGAGGTCGTGATCTCCGGGCCCGATGCGGACCGGTTGGCCGAGCTGGCCCGGCAGATCGAGGCGGCGTTGGAGGAGCTGCCCGAGGTGGCGTCCGCCTGGCCGCGCGCCCGTCCCGGGCGCGAGGAGGTGTGGGTCGAACCGGAGCAGCGCGCCCTCGCCTCGCTCGGGCTGACGGCCGGTGAGGTGCTGCCGGTCCTCGCGCTGTTGCGCCGGGAAGGGTTCGAACTGCAGGTGGGCTATCAGGAACGGGCGGGGCGGGAGATTCCCGTGGTCTTCCGGAGGCCGGGCCGGGTGGATCGGGAGGCGGTCACGAGACTGCCGGTGGTCACCCCGGCGGGTGTGCGGCGGCTCGGCACCCTCGCCCGCCTGCGCCGGGCCGGCTCCCCGACCGCCATCCAGCATCACAACGGTCGGCTGGAGATCGCCGTCCGCTACCGCCTTTCCCCGCAAGCCCCCCGGACCGGCCCCGAGCGGGCCGCACT
>RFHH01000080.1 GCA_003696075.1 Acidobacteriota bacterium | reverse complement strand
GTGCGGGATCTTCCTGCGGCGAACCCCGCCGATCGCCCCCCGGCGCCGGGCTGCCGACTGGGCCGCCCGGCCGGAGACCGCGGGCGCCACGGCGGAACGGCAGGAGCGCGCCCGGGGGCGCATGGCGGCGGGGGCCGGCGCGGGGGCGAAGCGCCGATCGCCGTCCACGCCGGATTCCTCGCGATCGATCGCCGCCGGCCGGAGCGCCGGCGGCCGGCCGGAAGGGCGTCCCGCCGCTCGCACCGCTGCGGGGCGATGCGGCGCGCGCCGCGCTTGACACCCGGCACCCGCTCGCATAATCGTCAAATCCGGTGGCCTCCGGTACGATTCGTGTGCGTTCGGGCCACGCCGGCCGATCCCGCGAAACGGAGCGGGGAAAGGGAACGATCGTCGGACGGTCCATGCCGAGCCCAGCCCCCACCGCGCGGCAGACCGCGGCGATCCGGTTCCGCGGCGTCCGCAAGAGCTACAAGACGCACTTCTGGCAGCGGCCGGTCGTCTCCCTCGACGGGTTGGAGCTCGAGGTTCGCGAGGGGGAGATCCTCGGGCTGATCGGTCCCAACGGCGCGGGAAAGACGACGGCGATCAAGCTCGCCCTCGGACTGCTGTTCCCCGACCGGGGCGAGGTGACGCTGATGGGCCGCCCCGCGGACGAGCCCTCGGCGCGTGCTGCCGTGGGGTACCTCCCGGAGAACCCCTACTTTCCGGACGACCTGACCGGCCGCGAGCTGGTCGACTTCGCCGCGCGGATGCACGGAATCCCCGCGCCCGAGCGGGCGTCGCTCGTCCCGGAGCTGCTGGAGCGGGTCGGTCTGGGCGGCGCGATCGACCGCAAACTGCGCCGCTACTCGAAGGGAATGGTCCAGCGTGCCGGGATGGCGCGGGCCCTCGCCGGACGCCCGCGGCTGGTGATCCTCGACGAGCCGATGAGCGGGCTCGATCCGGTGGGCCGGAGGGAGTTTCGCGACCTGATCCTCGGGCTCAAGAGAGACGGGGTCACAGTGCTCTTCGCCTCGCACGTGCTCTCCGACGCGGAGATGCTGTGCGACCGCGTCGCGATCCTCGTCCGCGGCCGGCTGCGCGAGCTGCTCGACCTCGGCACCCTCTCGCGCCGCCGGCGAATCCTCGGCTGGGAGGTCGAGGTGCGGGGCGGCCAGGAGATCGCCGGAGCGGAGCCTATCAGCGTCCGCGGGGAAGAGCGGCTGCTGCGCTTCCCGGCCTCGGCCACCGCCGGGGAGATCCTCGCCGCCGTGGACCGCGCGGGCGCGTCGCTACAGGCGCTCGTGCCCCAGCGGGAGCGGCTGGAGGACCTCTTCCTCCGGGCGGTGGGCGGGGAGGAAGAACCGTGACCCGCGTCGCCGCCATCGCGAGAGCGACGCTCGCCGAGGCGATCCGCCAGCGGATCCTCTATCTGCTGCTGGTCTTCGCCGTCGTGCTGATCGCCTTCTCCCGCGTGCTGTCCCTCCTCACCGTCGGGGACGACGTGAAGATCATCAAGGACATCGGCCTGTCGGCGATCAACCTCTTCGGCCTGATGATCACGCTCTTCGTCGGCGTGGGGATGCTGTTCCGCGACATGGAACGGCGGACGGTCCAGACCACCCTCGCCCTGCCGGTGGCCCGCTGGGAGTACGTCCTCGGCAAGTTCGCGGGACTGGCCGCGGCGATCACGGTGAACACCGCGCTCATGGCGGCCGCGATGTTCGCGGTGCTTGCCATCAGGGGTGCATTCGACCCCGCGTTGATCGTCGCGGTGTTCATGCTCTGGGTGGAGCTGGTGTTCGTCACCGCGGCGGCCGTCTTCTTCGCGTCGTTCTCCACGCCGATCTTCACCGCACTGTTCACCGCCGCCACCTGGCTGGTCGGCCACCTTCTGTGGTCGCTGCCGCTCCTCGAACAGCGGCTCGGAGAGGGGGCCGCGCGAGCGGCCGTCCATGCCGTGTACCTGGTCCTTCCCGACCTCGAGTACGGCGACGTGCGGCCGCTCGCCGTGCACGGCCTCGACATCCCCGCCGACCGCCTGGTGCTGGCCACCCTCCACGAGGCCGCGTACGCGGGCCTGATGCTGCTCGTCGCCTGCGCGGCGTTTCGCCGGAGGGACCTCGTCTGATGCTGCGGCGGGCCCTCGTCGCGGCCCTGGCGCTGGCCCTGGCGGCCGGCGCGCTCGGGGCCCGCTACGGTCTCGAGCAGGCGGGGACGACGCGCGTCGCCGCCGGACTGCTCTATCTGCCGAAGGGTGCGGCGCTGCGGGCGATGAGCCTCGGGCAGGAGGAGAGCCTCGCCGACCTGCTCTACCTGTGGGCCATCCAGTACTACTCGAACTACGAGGACCGCAGCCGCTACGCGTTCGTCGACCGGATCTTCCGCGGCGCCATCACCGAACTGGATCCCAGGTTTCTCGAGGCCTACCTCGTCGGCGCGCTGATCATGTCGGTCGAGGCGCGGCGTCCCGACCTCGCACTCCGCCTGTACGACAAGGGGATCGAGATGATGCCCGAGAACTGGGAGATCGCCTACTGGGCCGGCTGGGAGTGCTACTACCAGAAGGACTACATCGGAGCGCGCCGCTACTGGAGGCTGGGGGCGGCCCGGCCCGGCGCCCCGCCGGAACTCCAGCGCCACGCCGCGCGCATGCTGGAACTGGCGGGCGACCTCCGGGCGGCGCTGGCGGAGTACGAGGAGCTGTACGAAAACCCCCCCGACGAGCGCACGAAGGCGGTGGCCGCCGCCTGGATCGAGCGGCTGCGGACCGAGATCGGCCTGCGCGAGGTGGACGAGGCGCTGAGCCGCTATCGCGAGCGGTACGGGCGGTGCGCGCCCGATCTGGCCGCGCTCCGGCGAGCCGGGATGCTGGGGCCCCTCCCCGGCGAGGTGGAGGGCGAACCGCCGCCGTTCGTCGTCGATACCGAGGACTGCCGGGCGCTTCCGGCTCCGCGGCACTCCTTCGAGAAGGCGCGGTGACCCCGGGCGCGATCTGGTCCGCCTACACCGACGCGGTGCTGTTCGCGTTCGGGGCCGTGGTCGGGTCCTTCCTGAACGTCTGCATCCACCGCCTCCCGCGCGGCGAGAGCGTCGTGCGCCCGCGCTCCGCCTGCCCGCGTTGCGGCGCGGCGATCCGGTGGCACGAGAACGTCCCGATCCTCTCGTACATCTGGCTCGGGGGGCGTTGCGCCTCGTGCGGCGGCCAGATCGCGCTGCGCTACCCGCTGGTGGAGACGGGCAACGCCGTGCTGTGGGTGGCGATCGGGTGGCGCTTCGGCTTCACCGTGCAGACCCTGGTGCTGCTTCCCTTCGCCTCGGCGATGCTCGTGCTCTTCTTCACCGACTACGACCACCGGCTCCTTCCGGATCGGGTCACCCTTCCGCTCGCCGCGGCCGGTCTTCTCACCGCGCCCTGGAACGGCCGGCTCGACTTCGGCCTCGCACTCGCGGGGCTGTCGGGGGCCGGCGGCCGGCTGGCCGCCTCGGTCGCCGGCGCGATCGCCGGATACGGGATCTTCTTTCTGCTCGCGCTCGCGTGGCGCGTCCTGTTCGACCGGGAGGCGCTGGGCGGGGGTGATCTCAAGATGATGCTCGGGGTGGGTGCCTTCCTCGGGATCCCCGGTGTCTTCCTCACGATCTTCGCCGCGTCGCTCGCCGGCACGCTGCTGAGCCTCCCCGGCCTGCTCTCGGGTCGCTGGTCGATGACGAAGGAGCTGCCGTTCGGCTGTTTCCTCGCCCCGGCGGCGCTGGTGGCGATGTTCTGGGGAGTGGAGATCGCCGCCTGGTACACCGGGCTGCTCGCCGCCTGACCGGCCGCGCCGCCGGCGTCACTGCACGATCGCGCGGCGGCAGCGGTCCCCGACGTCGAGCGTGTCGACCACTCCGAGCCCCTCCACGACCCGTGCGAAGACCGTGAAGCGCCCGTCCAGATGGGGCGCCGGCGCAAGGGTCACGAAGATCTGGCAGCCGCCCGTGTCGGGACCGGCGTTGGGCATTCCCACCACACCCGCGCCGTCGAATCGCAGGGGAGCGATCTCGTCGCGCAGGAGAACGCCGCCCGTGCCCCACCCGTCGCCGCGCGGGTCGAGACCCTGGACCACGAATCCCGTGACGACGCGGTGGAAGGGAAGGCCGTCGAGCTTTCCCTCGCGCGCCCGCGCCACGAAGCTCGCGACGTGGTGCGGAGCCGCCTCCGGGTCGAGTTGGAGGACGATGTCCCCGCGGTCGGTCCGCAGCGTGACCCGGGGAGCCGGCCGGCCTCGCGGCCAGGCGGGCGCCGTCGACCGCCAGTGCCCCGGCGACGGATCGGCACCTTCCTCCCCCGCCGCCTCGAGCGCGTCCCGCGCGGCGAGGGCGACGGCCGGGGCCGGGTCGGCCAGCGCGGCCCGGAGAAATCGCTCCGCCCGCGCCGGATCGAGGCGCCCGGCGGACCTCACCGCCCCGAGCCGCAGCTCCACCCGTTCCGGCCCCCGTGCCGTGCCGTACAGCCGCTCCAGCGCGGCCACGTCCCCCGGATGCCCCACGCGCCCGAGCAGATCGGCTGCCGTTCCCGCGATCGCGACATCCTTCGAACGGAGCGCCTCGAGGGCTTCGGCGCGGGCCGTCGCCGGAGCGATTTCCCCGAGCGTCTCGAGCGCCGCGGACGCCGGCCGCGGGTCGGCATCGAGGCGGAGGCGCCGCAGCAGTCGCACCGCCTCGCTGACGGGCAGATTGCGCGCGGCGCGCGCCGCGGCGGCGCGGAGGTAGGGATTGCGAGAGCGTTCCGCCGCCCGGAACAGGGGGAGGGCGCGCACCGGGGCCAACCGCGCGAGCAGGCGCAGTGCCGCCCCGCGAACGCGCGGGGAAGGATCGGAAGCGGCGAGAGCCTCGATCCGGCCGGCCGCCTCGCGCGGAAGCGGGAGAGCCTCGAGCGCCTCGAGTGCGGCGAGGCGCAGGTGGTGCGCGGCCGGCCCGGCCGCCCGATCCAAGGCGTCGAGGAGCGGCCCCGCCGCCTGCGGGCCGGCGGCGCGGGCCAGCGCGAGGGCGGCGGCCGCGGCCACGTGGGGGGACGGGTCGGCGAGCCTTTCCCCGAGAGCGAGGGCGGCGCCGGGACCCGCTCGGGCGAGCGCCCGAGCGGCGAACAGCCGGACGCGGGGATCGCCGTCCGCGAGCGCCGCCTCGAGTTCGGGCGCGGGGAGGGGGAGCGCCTCGATCTCCGCCAGAGCGTAGGCGGCGCGCCACCTCTCGCCGGCGCCGGATGCGCGGAGGAGCGAGGCGAGCTTCCCGGCGATCTTCCCGGCCTCCCCGGCGTCCAGCGGCACCGGCTCCGCGGCGTGCCGGCCGGCCAGACGGGCGAGGGCGAGCGCCGCCGCTCCGCGGACTTCCTCCGCGGGATCGCCGAGGGCCCGCGCCAGCAGGCCGATCTCCTCCCTTCCTCCGACCTTGCCGAGCGCCTCGCAGGCGAGCATGCGCTGGCCCGGCTCGACCGCGGCGAGCGCCGCCCGGAGCGCGGAACGAGCCGCCTCGCCGCCCGCCTGCCCCAGCGCGAACAGAATCTCCTCGCGCACCGCCGGAGAGCGCTCCGCCCCGAGCCGGCCGGCGAGCAGCGGGGCCAGCCCGGGATCGCGCAGCCGGCCGATCGCCCGGGCGGCGGCCGCGCGCACCGCCGGTTCCCCCGCCGCCAGGGCGCGGCTCCAGAAGCGCCGGTCCGGGACCCTCGCATCCTCCCGCGAGGCGATCGAGTCGAGCCCCGGCGGCGCGCAGGCGGCGGCCAGAAGGGCCAGCCCCACGGCCAGTTCGCGCCCCATGGTCTCCTCTCCGGTGGTGGGACATCATACGGCGGCCGCCGTCCGGCGATGCCGGGACGGGATCGGAGGAGGGAAGGGACCGTGCTGAGGATCGTCCGCCGGCGGCATCGCGCGCTTCTCGTCGATCGGGGGGATGTCGTCAGCAGCCTGCCGGACCGTCCCGGTCCGACCCACGACCTGTTCGACGTCCTGGCGGCGGCGGTGGCCGCCTTCGCTCCCGGACCGCGGCTCGCTCTCCTCGGATTCGCTGCGGGGAGCGTCGTGGCGCCGCTCCGCGCCTTGGGGTGGACGGCGCCGATCGAGGCCGTGGACCGCGATCCGCGAGGGCAGGAGATCTTCCGGCGGATGGCCGCGGGATGGGCGGGGGTGGTGCACGTCTGCCGGGCCGACGCGTACGCCTGGCTCGCCCGCCGCAGGGCGAGGTTCGACGCGGTGCTGGACGATCTCTCCATGCCCGGTCTGGAGGGGCAGGTGAAGCCTCCGATCAGCCTCGACGGCCTGCCGGACCTGATCGCCCGCCGTCTCTCCCCTCGCGGCGTCGCGGTCGTCAACCTGCTCCCGGTTCCCGGCGGGAGCTGGCGGGAGGCGATCGCCGCGGTGGCCGCGCCGTTTCCCGAGACGATCGTCGTCGAAGGGGAGCTGTGGGAGAACCGGGTGGCGATCGCCGGGTCGGCGCTCCCGCCGCCCCGCGCGGCCGGGCGGCGGCTGCGCCGCGCGCTGGCCGCGCTCGGCTCCCGCGAGGCCGGCCGCATCCGGATCCGCCGGCACCGGGCCGGCCGGTGAAGCGGCTCGACCGTTCCCTCGGCCTGAGAAGCGTCGTCGCGATCAGCGTCGGCGCCATGGCCGGGGGCGGACTGTTCGTCCTCCCCGGGCCCGCCTCCGCGCTGACGGGACCGTCTTTGTGGCTGGCCTACCTCCTGGCCGGGGTTCTCGTTCTCCCGGCGGCCCTCGCCAAGGCGGAGCTGGCCACCGCCATGCCCTCCTCGGGGGGCACCTACCTGTTCATCGAGAGGAGCCTCGGTCCGTTCGCGGGGGCCGTCTCGGGGATCGGCGCCGCTCTCTCCCTGCTGCTCAAGGGCTGCTTCGCCCTGGCGGGTCTGGGGGCGTACGTCCTGGCGTCGGCTCCCGGCGCGCACGGTTCCGCGGCCCGCGCCGAGACCGCCCTCGCCCTGGGCATCCTGGCCGGGGTGACGGCGCTCAACGTGCTCGGCGTTCGCCGTGTGGGCCGGCTCCAGAAGCCGCTCGTCGCGATCACCGTCGGCACCCTGGCCGCGGCCGCGGTCGCGGCGCTGCCCGGCATTCGCCGCGATTTCCTCGTGCCCCAAACGCCTTCCGGCTTTTCCGGCCTCGCCGGCGCCGCCGCCTTCGTCTTCGCCTCCTACGCGGGGGTCACGAAGATCGCCGCCGTCGCCGAGGAAGTGAGGGATCCGGGGAGGACGATCCCGAGGGGCATCCTTCTCTCGCTGGTGGGGATGGGGACGCTGTATGCCGCGGTGGCGTTCGTTCTCGCCGGGAGGATCCCGCTCGCGGAACTGGCGCACGATGCGGCCCCGATCGCCACGCTCGGCGCCGCGATCGGCGGGGTGCCGTTGCGGTGGGCGCTGTCGGCCGTGGCGGTGCTGGCGCTCGGATCCGAGGCGAACGCGACGCTGCTCGCGGCGTCGCGCTTTCCGTTCGCGATGGCGCGCGACGGACTGCTTCCGGGCCGGTTGGGCACCGTCGACCCGCGCCTGCTGACGCCGGTGGCGTCGATCCTCGCCTGCGCGGGCTTCATGCTGTTCGCCATCCTGGCGCTCGACGTGGTGGCGCTCGCAAAGCTCGCGTCGGGATTCCAGATCCTCGTCTTCTGCCTCGAAAATCTCTCGCTGATCGTCTTCCGGGAAGCCGGCGCCGCCTGGTACCGCCCCACGTACCGCGTCCCGCTCTATCCCCTCCCGCCACTGGCCGGGATCCTCGGGGGAATGGCGTTGCTGGTCGCTCTCGGAGCCGACGCCCTGGCGGGGATCGCGCTGTTCACCGGCGTCGCGGCGGCGTGGCATCTGGCCTACGGCCGCTCGCGCGTCTCCCGGCGCGGGCTCCTCCAGAACCTCGGCCGCCGCACCGACCTCGTGGAGGCCCCGCCGGGAGCCGCCGCGGAGGCCCCGATTCCGGAGGCCCGGGTGGTGGTGGCGCTGTTCGGCAAGGAACGGTCTCCCGAGGCGCTCTTCGAGATCGGCGCCGCGCTGCGGCCCTCGCCGGAATCGCGAATCGACGTCCTCTACCTGCGCGAGATTCCCGGCCAGACCGAGCTGGCCGGCGGGACCGGGGAGGACGATCGGATCGCGGCGGTGCGACGCCGCGTGCTCGCCATCGCGGGCCGGCTCGGCGTGGACGCTGCGTTCGTCGTCGTCGTCACGCACGATGCGCGGCGCGCGCTGTACGCCCAGGCCGCGGCCGCCCACTGCGAGTGGGTCATCGTCGGCCACCGGCGGCGGCGGTACGCGAGCTTCGTCGGACGGCCCCTGCTGTGGATCCTCCACCATCTCCCGGCGGCGGTCGGCTCGTTCCGCGACGCCGGGGTGCGCGTCTACCAGCGCATCCTGGTGCTCGCGCGTCCCGGACCGCACGAGGGAGAGCTGCTCAGGGTGGCCGTGGCGCTCGCCCGCGCGCACGGGGGGCGCTTGACCTTCGTGGACGTGCTGGAGCCGGGCGCACCCGCGGCGCGGCGCGAGGAGGTCGTGCGCTTCCACCGGAGGCTCGTCGCGGAGTGCGGCGCTCCGGCCGATGCGGAGATCCTCACGGGGGCCGATCCGGTGGAGGCGGTCGTCCACGCGACCGCCGGCGCCGATCTGCTGATCCTCGCTTCCGAAGACGAGCCCCCGCTGCGGCGGCTCGTCCGCGGCTCGGTCAGCGACCGGATCGTCGAGCGGGCGCTGTGCTCGGTCGTCCAGCTTCACCCCGATCGGGGCTCGGCGGCGAGGTCAAGCGGCGCCGGAGACGGCCGATAGGGAAAGTGACGGGATCCGCCGGGGGCGGACCCGCCGATCGCGAGGAATCCGGCCATTTCGGGGCGCTGGTCGGAAGCGGGCGGACGGGCGTCCGCGGGAGGGGAGCCGCATGCAAGTCTCCGAGAGCGTCGGAACCGATCGCGTGCCGGTGAGCGTCGTCTGGGACGGGATCCTGATGGTGTCGGTCTTCGGGATTCTCGACTCGGCGCGGGCTCAAGAGCTGATGGATTCGATGCTGTCGATGATCCAGAGAACGCAGGCCCGCGTCATCATTCTCGACATCATCGGCGTGACGGCGATGGACACCGCCGTGGCCAACCACGTCATCCAGATCACCCGGGCGACGCAGCTGATGGGTTGCGAGTGCATCGTCTCGGGGATCTCGCCCGCGGTCGCCCAGACGATGGTCCACCTGGGCATCGATTTGGGAGAGGTCAAGACCGTTGCGACGATGGCGGCCGCGCTCGAGACCGCCTTCGGCCGGCTCGGCCTCGAGGTTCGCCCCCGTGAGGGGAAGTGAGATCGCCGGCGGCGCGCCGTTCGCGATGCAGCGCCTCGGCCGCCGGCTCGTCGTTCCGGTTCCCGACGCGCTCGACCGCGCGGGACTCGACGCCCTTCGCGACGCCGTCCTCGCCGCCGTGTCGGCGACGCGGGCCCGCGCGCTCGTGTTCGATCTTTCGGCGGTGACGGCGGCCGACAGCGTCCAGGCCGGTGCGGTGGCGGCGATCGCGCGAATGGCGCGGCTCTTGGGCGCGCGTGTCGGTATCGCCGCGATGCGTCCCGGCGTGGCCGCCGCCCTCGCCGCGCTGGGCTTCACGCCGGACGACGCGGTCACGGCCCGCACCGTGGACGACGCGCTCGCCCGCCTCGGATGAAACGGTGCTCGGGACCGACTCGCTCACCGGCCTGCACGCCATTCGGAGTCGGCGCGACGTCGGCCCGCTCGTCGAGGCCGTCCGGGAGCTGGCGAGCCGGATGGGATTCGGCAGCGCTCCGGCGGCGCTGATCGCGACCGCCACCTCGGAGCTGGCGACGAACATCGTGCGCTACGGGGGCGGGGGGGAGGTCGCCCTGCGGCGCGTGTGGGAGCCGGGACGCCGCGGCCTCGCGGTCGTGGCCCGCGACCGCGGGCCCGGCATCGCCGACGTGGAGGCGGCGCTCCGCCCCGGCTACAGCACCGGTGGCGGGCTCGGCCTCGGGCTCCCGGCCGTCGTGCGGATCATGGACGACGTGGCGATCGCCACCTCGCCGGACGCCGGGACGCGCGTCGTGGCGCTGCGCTGGTGCCACCGTTCCGCCTCCGCGGACGAACAGCCATGCGGCATCGCCCTGAAACCTCTGCAGGACGACAGCCGCTGCGGCGATACCGCCATCGTCGTCGAGGAAGGGGAGCGCTGGGGGGTGGCGATCGTCGACGTCCTCGGCCACGGGCGGGAAGCGCACCGCCTCGCCCGCCGGCTCCTGAGGCGGCTGCGGGGAGAGGATTGGAGCGATCCCGCGGCGCTGTTGGATCGGCTTCACGTGCACGTCAGGGGGAGCCGGGGCGCCGCCGCCGGGGTGTCGCTCGTCGACGCGGCCCGCGGCCGTGTCCGCCATGCCGGCGTGGGCAACACCGTCACGGCGGTCGTGGGCACTTCGGTGCAGCGGCTGACCGGCCGCTCGGGGGTGCTGGGGGGAACGATGCCCAGGGCGCGTGCGTTCGAAGCGCCGGTGGCGGCGGGTGACGCTCTCGTCTGCTGGACCGACGGCCTCGCCGATCGCGCCGTCCGAAAGGCGCTCCCTGAGCTGGGCGCCGGGCCGGCACCGGTGCTCGCGGCGCAACTGTTGGAGCGCTGCGCGCGCGGCACCGACGACGCCGCGTGTGTCGCGCTGAGGATTTCGGGATGACCGCGCTCGGCACGATCCGCATCGGGGACGCGGACCGCTCGGTGCTCACCGCCCGCCGCAAGCTGCAGCGCGTGGCCGGCCTCCTCGGCCTCGGGGAGATCGCCGCGGCGCGTCTCGCAGCGGCGGCGTCGGAGATCGGGCGCTGCATCGGGGCCTCGGAGGGCGGGGGGCGGCTGGAGGTGGCCCTCCTCGCCGATCCCCCCCGGCTGCAACTGACCGCGGTTCCCGCCCTTCCGGGCACGCTAGCGCGCCGCGTCGCGGCCGTGCTCGGCGCCGGGGGAGGTGTCGCCCCGCTGCGCCAGGGGACGCTCGTCACGGTGCGGCTTCCGGCTCGGCCCGCCGCCGGCACCGCCGCGCTGGAGGCGGTGATCGCGGAACCGACCCGGGAGGAGCTGTTCGCCGAGTTGCAGCGGCGGAACGAAGAGCTCGAGCGAGCGACGAGGCTCAAGTCGCAGTTCCTCGCCAACGTTTCGCACGAACTCCGCACGCCGATGAACGCGATCATCGGCTTCACCACCCGCGTCCTGCGCAAGGCGGGAGATGTCCTTCCGCCGAAGCAGCTCCGCAACCTGCACACCGTCGAGCGGAACGCCCGCCAGCTCCTCGACCTGATCAACAGCCTGCTCGACCTGTCGAAGATCGAGGCGGGCCGGATGGAGGTCCACGCGGAGCGATTCCGTCTCTCGGACCTTCTCCAGGAGGTGTCCGACCTGCTCGCGCCGCTGGCGTCCGACAAGGGCCTCCGCTTCGAGGTGTGTGGCGGCGCCGACGCCGCGCTGGAGACGGACCGCGGGAAGCTCAAGCAGGTCCTGACCAACCTCCTCGGCAACGCGATCAAGTTCACCGAAGACGGCTCGGTCACCCTCGAGGCCCGCCTGGACGCCGAGCGCGGCACGGCGTGCTTCGTGGTGGAGGACACCGGCCCCGGGATCCCCGAGGAGGCCCTGCCGGTGATCTTCGAGCCGTTCCGCCAGGTGGACGGCGGCGACGCGCGGCGGGCCGGGGGCACCGGGCTCGGCCTGGCGATCGTCCGCGAGATGGTCCGGCTCCTGGGCGGGGAGGTCTCCGTCGCGAGCGAGGTCGGACGAGGGACGCGATTCACCGTGACGGTGCCTCTGTGCGCGCCAGGGGCGGTCGCGCAGGCCGCCGCCCCGGAACCGGCCGGCGCTGGGCAGGAGTGAAGGCATGAGAGCGAGGATCCTCGTCGTCGACGACACCCCGGACAATCTCGATCTGATGGAGCAGATCCTTGAGGACGACTACGACGTCACCCTCGCGTCGAGCGGACCCGAGTGCCTCGAGCTGGCGGCCCGCGACCCGTTCGACCTCATCCTGCTCGACGTGCAGATGCCGGGGATGGATGGCTACGAGGTCCTTCGCCGCCTCCAAGCCGACGAGCGCACCCGGGAGATTCCCGTCATCTTCGTGACGGCCAGATTCCGGGACCCTGACCGGATCAGCACCGGCCTCGACCTGGGGGCCTTCGACTACATCACCAAGCCGGTGGAGGACGAAATCCTCCTGGCGAAGGTGCGGGCGGTGCTGCGCATCCGCGAGGCGGAGCGCGAGAAGGCGCGCGTCGAGGCCCAGCTCCGGCACGTCCACAAGCTCGAGGCAATCGGACGGCTCGCCGCCGGCATCGCCCACGAGATCAACACGCCGATCCAGTTCATCGGCGACAACCTCCGCTTCCTCGAGGAGAGCTTCGGCGACCTGGTCGGTTTCGCGGGCGCGGTCGCCCGAGCCGCCCGGGAGGGGCGGCTCGACGCCGCCGAGGTCGCGCGGCGCGCCGATGAGATCGAGCTGTCCTATCTCGAAGAGGAGGTGCCCCAGTCGATCCGGCAGTCGATCGACGGGGTGAACCGGGTGGCCGAGATCGTCAAAGCGATGAAGCGCTTCGGACATCCGGGCGGAGCGTCGCGCGAAGAGGTCGACATCAACGAGCTGGTTCGCACCACGGCCGTGGTCTCGCGGAGCGAATGGAAGTACGTCGCCGATCTGGAGTTGGAGCTGCACGATGGGCTTCCCCTCGTTCCCTGTCGCGGGAACGACATCAGCCAGGTCCTGCTGAATCTCATCGTCAATGCCGCCCACGCCATCCGCGACAAGATCGGAGAGCGACCCGAGACGAAAGGCCGCATCGTTCTCCGCACGCGCCTCCTGGACCAAGCGGTCGAGATCGAGGTCGAGGACAGCGGTTGCGGGATCCCGGAGGAGATCCGCGACCGGGTGTTCGATCCCTTCTTCACGACCAAGGAAGTGGGGAAGGGGACCGGACAGGGGCTGGCGCTCGCGCACGCGATCGTGGTCCAGCAGCACGGCGGGGAGATCGGATTCGACAGCGTGGAGGGGCAGGGCACGAGGTTCCGGATCCGGCTCCCGCTCGAGGCCGCCGGCGCGGAAGCGGCCACCCCCGAGGGGGAGCCCGCCGCTGAGCCCGTCGCCTGACCGGCCGCCGTCTCGAGCCGCTCGGGGCTCCGGCCTCCCGGCGGCTCTCGCCGGAATCGCGCGCTCAGCCCGGTTTTCCGGCGTCACGGACGCCGGCGCTTCGAGCCCGTCCCGCCGGGCGGTTTCCCGCCGCTTCCGCACCGGTTCTTCAGCGGTTCGTGCTGTGATACCCTGCGTCCGCGCCCGTGCCGCGCGGGCGCTTCCGGAATCGGGTGCGAAGGGCTCGGGGAAGCGCCGCTTCCGGGAGAAGATGTCCGGGAGGGCCGAGCTGCCGTCGAAAGGCCCCGTTCCACCGCGGGGCCGGCCGGTTCTCGCCGCGATCCTCGCCGCGGCGATCGCGGGAGGACTGTTTCCGCTCGCGCTCCCGTTCGGGATCGACTTCCGCTTCGGGTCGATCGCCGTTTTCGCCACCATCCGGCTGTTCGGACCCCGATGGGGCGTCCTGGCCGGGATCCTCTCCGGAGCCGCCTCGTCCTGGGTGTGGGGCCACCCCGGCCCGCTGGCCGTCGGCTTCGCCGAGGCGCTCGCCGTCGGGCTCCTCGTGCAGCGTGGAGTTCCGCTGCTGGCCGCGGCCGGAGCGTTCTGGCTCGCCGGCGGCGTGCCGCTGGTCGCGGTGCTCTATGGCTGGCATCTCGCACTGGGGGCGGATGCGACCGCTTTCCTCGCGCTCGCGCGCGGCCTCAACGGCCTCGCCGACGCGGCGCTGGCGGGCCTTCTCGTTCACGCCATTCCGGTGGATTGGTGTCGCCGCCTGCGATTGCCGGTCGCGCCGTCACCCGTTCGCCACCTGCTCTTCGACCTCATGGCCGCGAGCGGACTGCTGCCCGGGCTGGCGGCCGCGGCGGTCGCCCTGCATGTGGGACGCGCCTCGATCGAGTCGGAGCTGTGGGAGCGGCTCGACGAGAGGGCGGAGCGGATCGCCGCCGCGCTCGAGAGTCACGCGCCGCCGGATTCGGAAGGGCCGCCGCTGTCCGGGGACTGGTTCGCCAAGGAGGCCGGCACCGGTCCCTTCCGGGTGATCGGTCCGGCGGGGGAGGAGGTGGCCTCGGCGGGAAACGGCCCCTTCGGAACGGCCGGTTCGGAGGGCGAGGTGCGGGAAGTTTCGAAAGGCCGCTACCTGCTCCTCCCGCGGCCGGTGCACCGGCCGCCGCCGCTCCGCTGGCAGGACGCTTCCTATGTGCGCGAGATCGCACTGCCAGGCTTTCCGGGGTGGCGACTACAGGTGGCGGCGTCGGCGGCCGCGGTCCGCGACCGCGTGCACACGGTGGGGCGGGTGTGCCTGATGGTCGTGCTCGTGCTGGTCGCGGGGGCGTTCGCACTCGCCTTCAAGGTCAGCAGAGCCCTGGCGCGCCCCCTCGCCGGTCTGGCCGCGCTCGCCCGGGAGATTCCCCGCTCTCTCGATCGGCCTTGGCATCCGGAGTGGCCCGCCGCGAGGACGCGCGAGGTGCGCACCCTGGTCGGGCAGTTCCGGGAAATGGCGGAGACCCTCCGGCGAACCGTGTCCGATCTGCGCCGCAGGAGCGCCGACCTGGAGCAGGCGAACCGGGCGCTCCGGGAAGAGGCCGCTCATCGGGAACGCCTCGAGCGGCGGGTGCGGCAGGCGGAGAAGATCGAGGCGCTCGGGCGTTTCGCAGGAGGGATCGCCCATGATTTCAACAACGTTCTCGCCGCGATCCTCGGCCATGCGGAACTCCTCCGCGACACCCTGCCGGAAGGCGGCGAGGAGGCGCGTGCCGCCGGCGAGATCCTGGTCGCGGCGCGGAGGGGCCGCCGTCTGGTGGAGCAGATCCTCGCCTTCAGCCGGGCGGCGCCCGAAGACCGGCGCCCGACCGAGCTGCGGCCGCTCGTCGAGGAAACGGTTCGGTTCCTCCGGGCGTCGCTGCCGGCGACGACCGCCGTGGAAGTGGTCTCGGACGGCGAGCCGGCCGTCGTGGAGGCCGACCCCACGCGGCTGCAACAGGTCCTGCTGAACCTGGCCGCCAACGCCCAGGACGCGATCGGCAGCGGGGGCGGCCGGATCGAGATCGGCTTGCGCCGCGTCACGCTGGATGGCGAGGCGGCCGGGAGGCTCGGGGTCGCCCCCGGCCGGTACGAGCTCCTGACCGTGAGCGACGACGGCGGCGGGATCGAGGCCGAGGTGCTCGACCGTATCTTCGATCCCTTCTTCACCACCAAACCCGCGGGTCGGGGAACCGGTCTCGGCCTGGCGGTGGTGCACGGAATCGTGTCCTCCTACGGCGGAACGCTCGAAGCCGAAAGCCGGCCGGGTGAAGGGACCACCATCTCCGTGTACCTCCCGCTTGCCGACCGCGAAGCCGGTCCGGAGGAGGTCCCGCCTCGGAGCGCCGCGCGGGGGCGGGGACGGATCCTGGTCGTGGACGACGAGCCGATGCTCGCGAGGCTGACCGCGCGCATGCTCGAACGGCTCGGCTACGAAGCGGTCCCCGTGACCTCCGGGCCCGCGGCGCTCGATCGGTTCCGGCGCGATCCGGCCGGTTTCGACGCGGTCGTCACCGACGAGACGATGCCGGATCTTCCGGGCGACCGACTGGCCGCCGAGTTGCGCGCGATCCGGCCGGATCTCCCCGTGCTGCTGACCACCGGGTTCAGCCGCCGCCTCGAGGGAAAGACCGCCGCGGCCCTCGGCGTCTCCGGAATCCTCGTCAAGCCCTTCGGGAAGGAGCAGCTCGGCCGGTCGCTGGCGGAGGCCCTGGCGCACCGGACGCATCCTGCCGGCGACACCGGGCCCCGCGCGGAGATTCGGCGGGACCGCCATCCGAACGCGTGAAAGCTTGGCTCAGAACAGCTTCCGGCCCCGTTGCTCGAGATCGAGAAGGAAGCGCTTGACGTCGACCCCCGCCGCGAAACCGGTGAGCGCTCCATCGGATCCGATCGCCCGGTGACACGGGATGACGATGGCGATCGGATTCGCGCCGCATGCCGCGCCCACCGCGCGCGCCGCGCCGGGCCGGCCGATCGCTCGCGCGATCTCTCCGTAGCTCCGGGTCGCGCCCCAGGGGATCTCCATGAGGGCCCGCCAGACCCGCCGCTGGAAGGGTGTGCCTCCCGGATCGACAGGGAGATCGAACTCGCGCCGGCGGGCCGCGAAGTAGGCGGCGAGCTGCTCGGCGGCCGCCTCCAGCGGCGCCGGCGCCGGGCGGGAAGCGGGCCGGCCGGAGACGCCCGCTGCCGCGGCGCCCGGATCCCGGAACAGCGACAGCCGTACGAGACGCCCGGAGCGCGCCTCGAGGCGCGCCGCGCCGAACGGCGCCGGCACGACGATCCACGACGTTCCGGCCGCGCCCATCTCCTCCTCTCCGCGCCGCGGAGAGGATAGCGAACCGCCGTTCCCGAACGCAGGGCGAGCTCCGCTCCCCGGCGTCGCGGGCGTCTCCCGGCCGGGGCGGGCGGCGTCGAAGGCGCGGCGGCCACCGGGGAAGCGGGAGCGGCGGGCTTTTCGCCTCCGGGTCGAGCCGGAAGGATGGCGGGATCCGGCGTGTGGCGGAAGAGCCGATCGGCGCGCGCGTCCCGGGGGCGGGAAGTGGTGCTGGGCAGGCCGCACCCGCGCCCCGCCGGCGCGGCAGCGCACCATTGGGAAAGCACCTCGGAACCGGTGTGCGGCGGAAGGGCCGATCAGGGCGCGCGTCCCGGGGGCGAGAGGCGGGACGGGCCGCGCCCGCGTCCTTCCGGCGCGATTCCGCATCGTCGTGGAAGCACTTCCAATCGCGCGTGCCCGAATCGGCGCCGCCTGTCCCGCGCGGTGGTCCCGGTCTCAGCGCGGCTCCCCCGGAGACGCATCGCCAGTCCCACGCTCCCGGAGCTGTCCGAGTGCCGGCGCCGGAGCGCCCCAGCCGCCGCCGCCCGGCGTTTCGACGACCAGCCGGTCGCCGGGGCCGACCCGGGTCCCGGCGATCGCCGGCAACTCCTCGGTGGCGCCGCCGGCGCGCCGCAGGCGCTGCGCGCCCGGCAGGCCGGCTCCGCCGCCCCGCGCGCCCCGGGGGCCTTCCCGGCGGCGCTGCGTGAGCACGGACAGCTCGAGCGGCGCCAGGAAGGTCAGCTCGCGCACGACGCCGTCCCCGCCGCGCCAGCGACCCGCCCCGCCCGAGCCGTGCCGGATCGCGAAGCGTTCCAGCCGGACTGGGAAGCGGTGTTCCAGGATCTCCGGGTCGGTGATCCTCGTGTTCGTCATGTGCGTGTGGACGGCGGATGCGCCGTGGAAGCCCGGTCCGGCGCCTGCGCCGCCGCAGATCGTCTCGTAGTAGCTCGCTCTCCCGTCGCCGAAGAGGACGTTGTTCATCGTCCCCTGGCTCTCGGCGGCGAGCCCCAGGGCGTGGACGAGGAGATCGGCGAGCCTCTGGCTCGTTTCCACGTTTCCGCCGACGACCGCCGGGCAGGCCGCAGGATCGTCGGGAAAGTGGGGAGAGAGCAGCCCGAAGGGCACGACGAGGTCCACGGCCGCCATGAGGCCCTCGTTGAGCGGAATCGGCTCGCGCACGAGCAGGCGCAGGACGTACAGCACCACGCTCCGGACGATCGCCGGCGTGGCGTTCAGGTTCCCCGGGTGGACCCCGCCCGTACCGGTGAAATCGAAACGCGCCGTCCCGCCGCGCACGTCGATCCGCACGGCGAGCGGCGTCCCGTCGTCCAGCTCGGTGCGGTCCTCGCTGCGCCCGTCGCCCAGCCGCCGCAGCGCGTCGCGCACCGCGCGCTCCGCGCGCCGCTCGAGCCCCTCCATGTGCTCCATGACCGCGGCGATCCCCTCCTCGCGCGCCAGCTCGGCGAGCTTCGTGGCGCCACGGTGGCACGCTGCCACCGCGGCGGCGACATCCGCGAGGTTGTCGGCCAGAGCGCGCGTCGGGTAGGGGGCGCCGGTCAGGAGCCGCCGGAGGGCGTCCCAGTCGGCACGCTCGTTCCGCACGAGGCGGAAGGGAGGGATGACCACCCCCTCTTCCACGAGGCGGGTCGCATCGGGCGGCATGGAGCCGGGCCGGGTGCCGCCCAGCTCCGCGTGGTGCGCCCGCGCCGCGACATATCCGATCCGCACGCCACCCGCATCGACCGGGGCGATCACCGTGACGTCGGGAAGGTGCGACCCGCCGTAGCGGGGGTGGTTCGTCACCACGACGTCTCCCGGGTCGAGCGGCCGTTCGCGGATCACCCGCCGGACGCACAGCCCGAGCGATCCCAGGTGCACGGGGATGTGGGGCGCGTTGACCACGAGGCGTCCGTGCCGGTCGAGTACGGCGCACGAAAAGTCGCGGCGCTCCTTCACGTTGGTCGAGACGGCGCTGCGTTCCAAGGCGAGACCCATCTCGCTCGCGATCCTTTCCAGCCGGTGCGTGAACAGTTCCAGCCGGACGGCTCGCGGCCGCCGGCGGACCGCGGGTGCTCCTCGTCGGGCGCCGCGCTCGAGGACGAGCGTTCCGGCGGCGTCGAGACGCCCTTTCCAGCCGGGCTCGACGACGGTGGTAGCGAAGCGGTCGCAGACGAGAGCGGGTCCGTCGATCGCCGCCCCGGGCTCGAGCGACTCGCGGTCGAACACCGGCGTCCGCAGCCACCGTCCCTCGAAGCGGCTGTCGATGGTCCGCCGCGGCTCCGGCCGCACGGAGCGCTCCGGGATCGGCGCCGGGCGCACCGGTTCCGGGCGGGTTCCCGCCACGACCCGCAGCGACACGAGCTCGATCGGGCGGGCCTCGGGGAGATGGCCGAAGAGATCGCGGTACCGGGACCGGAAGGCGGCTGCCAGGTCGCCATCCGCAGGGACATCCACCTCCACCGTCGCCTCCTGCCCGGCGAAGCGGAGGCTGGCCAGCGCGCGCCGCCTTCCGATCGCGCGCGGATCGATCCCTTCCCGCGCCACCAGTCCGGCGGCCTCGCGCTCCAGTTCGGACAGCCACCCGGGAACGCGCGAGCCCACCCGTGCGAGCGGCGCGAGCACCTGGCGTTCCGCGAACCGCTCGATCGCCGCCGCGGCGATCCCGAGAGCGGAGAGAAGCCCGGCGTCGGCGGGAACCAGGACGCGGGTCATGCCGAGACGGGCGGCGACAGCCGTCGCGTGTTGCCCTCCTGCCCCCCCGAAGGCCACCAAGGTCGAGGCTTCCGGGGCGTAGCCGCGCGAGAGGGAGATGGCACGGATCGCCGAGGCCATCTTCTCGTGCGCCAGTTCCAGCAGCCCCTCCAGCATCTCGTCGAGGGCCACCGGCTCGCCGGTTCCCCTTTCCACCTGTCGGCGGAGCGCCTCGGCGGCCCTCTCGGCGGCCTGGCGGTCGATCGGGATCTCGAGTCGCGCCGGATCGAGCCGCCCCAGGAGGAGATTCACGTCGGTGACCGCGAGCGGCCCGCCCGCGCCGTAGCAAGCCGGTCCGGGGTGGGCCCCGGCCGACTCCGGCCCCACGCGCAGCCCCGACGCGTCGAAGGCGCAGACCGAACCGCCTCCCGCGGCCACCGTTTCGATCGCGAGGGCGGGGGCGACGAGGTGCGCGTCCCCGACCCTGTGCTCGAACACGTACTCGAAGTCCCCGTCGATCCGGCAGACGTCGGTGCTCGTCCCGCCCATGTCGAATCCGATCACTTTCGACGCGCCGGCTCTCTCCCCCACGACGCGGGCGCCCGCCACGCCACCCGCGGGGCCGCTCAGCAGGATGTCCTTGGCCCGGACCTCGCCGTGGCCCACCAGTCCGCCCGCTGAAGTCATGACCAGCAGCCGGCCGCCCACCGGCTGGGCGAGCTGGGCCAGGTTGCGGGAGACGACCGGCGCGAGCCGCGCGTCGACCACCGCCGTCTCGGCGCGGGGCAGGATCTTGATCGACCGCGCCATTTCGTGCGAGCAGGAGACGTGCTCGAAACCCTCTTCTCTCAGCACGCGGGCGACGGCCGTCTCGTGATCGGGGTAGCGATCGGCGTGGAGCAGGGCGACCGCCGCGGAGCGCCTCCCGGCGGCGAGCTGGGCGCGGGCGTCCCGCCGGAGCCGGCCGATGTCGAGCGGACGGACCACCGTCCCGTCGGCACCGGTGCGTTCGTCGACCTCCACCACCGCCGCGTACAGGGGCGGCGGCCGCTCGATGGAGAGTGCGAACAGGTCGGGCCGCTCCTGCGTTCCGATCCGCAGGAGATCGCCGTGGCCCGCGGTGACGAACAGGACGACCTCGGCGCCCGACCGCGTCAGCAGGGCGTTGGTCGCCAGCGTCGTGCCGAGGCGCAGCGAAACCGGAGGGAGGGGATCCCCCGCCGGGGTGTCGGTGACCAGGCGGATCCCGACCAGCGGCGCGGGATCCTCGAACCGGAGCTCGAACGAACCGCCCGGCGGGAGGAGGTGAATCAGCTCCGGCACGGCGGCTCCGGCGAGCCGGAGGCGGCCGCTCGCCGGGTCGTAGCTCTCCACCGCCGGGCCGAGCTCCTTCCGGCCGAGCGCGGCGAGACGCGCGCCGCGGACCGCCCGGGAGCCCCCGCGCCAGCCGGGCCGGACGCGCAGCCGGTCGGGAGCTTCCCACTGCTCGACCGTCCCGCGAAGGGCGCCGCTGCTGAGGACCTTCACCCGGTGGAAGGCGCCCGAAGGGTCCTCGGCGAGCACGTCGGTGAAGGTTCCGCCCACATCGATGGCGAAGCGCCAGGGGCGCTCCGGCTCGCCCGTTCCGTGCCGCTTCCGGGACATGGCGCGGATGATCCGGGATCGGCGCGCGGCGGTCAACGCCGCGAAGGGAGATGACGCCCAGGCGGCGGTTTGCGAGAATCGCCCGGGAGGAGAGGTCATGCGGCGAGCGATCGCATGGGCACTCGTCGGCGCCGGCCTCGCCGGCGCGGCGGCGTGCCGGGGCGGCGAGGGCGGGGAGGAGGCCGTGCTCGACGAGGTCGCGCGCGAGTACGTCCAGCTCGCCCTCGAGCTGGGCGAACACGATCCGGACTACGTCGATGCTTACTACGGTCCCGAGGAGTGGCGGGAGCAGGCCCGGCGGAACCCTTCCGATCCGGCGCGGATCGCGGAGCGGGCGCGCGAGCTGGCCGCCACGGCGAGCGGATCCGCCGCCCGCAGCCGGGGACTGCTCGCGGCCAGAGGGCGTTTCTTGAGCAAACAGCTCGCCTCCCTCGCCGCGCGGGCGGAGATGCTCGCCGGGGCGGAGCTTCGGTTCGACGAGGAGTCGCAGGTCCTGTACGACGCGACGGCTCCCCATCATCGCGCCGATTTCTACCAGTCGTTGGTGGCGAGGCTGGATGCGGAACTTCCGGGAGAGGGGCCGGTGCCGGAGCGTTACGCCGCCTACCTGCGGCGCTTCGAGATCCCGAAGGACCGCCTCCGCGCCGTGTTCGATGCCGCCGTACGGGAGTGCCGGCGGCGAACGCTCGCCCACGTGACGCTCCCGGAGGGGGAGAGCTTCGACGTGGAATACGTCCAGGGCCAGCCCTGGAGCGCCTACAACTGGTATCAGGGAAACTTCCGCAGCCTCATCCAGGTGAACACCGACCTTCCGGTCACGATCGACCGGGCGGTCGACCTCGCGTGCCACGAGGGCTATCCCGGGCACCACGTCTACAACGTCCTCCTCGAGCAGCGTTTCGTGAGACAGCGCGGGTGGGTGGAGTTCCAGATCTACCCCCTGTTCAGCCCGATGTCTCTCGTCGCCGAGGGCAGCGCCAACTACGGGATCGAAGTCGCTTTTCCGGGCGAGGAGCGAACCGAGTTCGAGCGGGACGTCCTCTTTCCGCTGGCCGGTCTCGATCCCGCCGAGGCCGAGCGATTCGCCGCCGTGCGCCGGCTGGCCGAGGCCCTGTCGTACGCCGGCAACGAGGCGGCGCGCGACTATCTCGACGGAAAGATCGGGCGCGAGGAAGCGGTGGACTACCTCGTTCGGTACGCGCTGATGCCGCGCGAGCGTGCGGAGAAGAGGCTCGACTTCATCGACAAATACCGCAGCTACGTCATCAACTACAACCTCGGCAAGGATCTCGTGCGCGGCTGGGTCGAGCGGAGGTTGCGGGGAGGTTCGGATCCGGGCGAGCGGTGGCGCGCCTTCGTCGAGCTGCTGACCTCGCTGCGGCTCGGCTCGGACCTCGCCCGCTGAGCGGCGCGCGGCGGGGCGGAGGGCACGGGTGTCGCTCAGCCCGCGCGTGCCGGATCGCCTCCCTGCCTTTCGGGCGGCTCGGCACGTCCCATCGAGACCACGGGCGGCGCGGTGCCTCGCTGGGCGGCGTCGAAGTCGGATTTCGATGAAAGACCGCGGTAGCCCTCTTCGATCATGATCTGCCCGACCACGCCGCCGAGCGTGTTCCCGGGACCCGGCAAGACGACCGCGTCGGGCGCGTACTCCCGGAGCATGACGCGGACGCTGCACGTCAGGTCGTACGTTTCGACGATCTGCGCCCCGAGCGTGTACTCCCTGAGCCCGGCGGGGTCGCCAGACCAGGGCGTGTGCCGGCAGCCGCGCCCGTCGACCAGGGTCACGTCCGGAGGCCGGAAGGCGAGGCCGGAGAGCCGCTCCCGGGCCGCCTCCGCCACTCGCGCCAGCAGGGGGGTGTGATAGGCATGGTGACGCGCCAGCGCGAACGGGTAGCGCCGCCCGCGCCGCTCCGCCGGCGGCAGCTCCGCCGCGGCCCGCTCGAGCCCGCGCCGGGTGCCTCCGAGCACCGCGTATCCGCCCAATCTGATGGAGAGGAAGGCCTCGCCCCCCGCGGCCTCGAGCGCCCGCCGGACCCTCCCCTGCGCCACCGGATCGGGACGCCAGTCCTCCCCCACGACGGGGTAGACGATCTGCCCGCCCACGCCGAACTCCTCCTGGATGAGCGCCATCTCCTGCACCAGCCGGAAACCCTCCTCGAAGCTCAGCGAACCTGCGGCGGCGAGGGCGGTGTACCAGCCGAGCGAGTTGCCGCCGACGCAGACCACCCGGTGGGAGGCGAAGGCCCGCTCGACGTCGAGCATGGACGCCACGTAGATCAGCGCGGAGGCGTTGCGGGGGGCCAGATGCACGGACGGCCGGAAACGCTCCGCCCGGTCGAGTTCGAGCAGCGGCGGCAATCCCCGCTCGGCCCGCAGTTTCTCGGCGCGGGCGACGAGGGGGTGCTCTCCCGGGAGGGACCCGAGCGAGGCTTCCGTGTAGGAGCCCCGTCCGGGTAGGACGAGCGCCGCCCGCCTCACCGGAGGATCTCCAGCGCGGCCTCCACGATCTGCCGCTCCTGTACCAGCACCGTGTCGGCCGCCGGCCCCAACGGGATGTAGCTATCGGCCGCACGCACGCTCGCGACCGCACGGCGGTAGCCCGACTCCGCCAGGTCCGCGAGCAGAGCGTCCGCCACGCCGCCTCCGGTCGCCCGGCACTCGTCGACCACCAGGACGCCGGCGCACTCCGCCGCGTGCCGCCGGACGGCATCGCAAGGGAGCGGGTTCAGCCAGCGCAGGTCGAGCACGCGGCAACGGACCCCCTCCTCGCGCTCCAGCCGGTGCGCCGCCCGTCGCGACAGGCGCACGCCGTTGGCGTAGCTGACGAGCAGGAGATCGCGGTTTCCGGCCCCGTAGATGCCGATCTCGCCCGGCAGCAGAAACTCGTCCGGCGGCGGATAGTCGGTCAGCAGCCCGCGGTCGCCCGGTTCGTAGAGGTCCTTCTCGTGGTACAGGGCGATCGGCTCGAGAAAGCAGGCCACGCGGCCACAGGCCTTCGCCACCGCGATCAGGCCGCGCAGGATCCGCGCTGCGTCGTCCCCGCGCGACGGGGTCGCCACGAGCAGACCGGGAATCTCGCGCAGGGCGCCGATGGCGTTGTCGTTGTGAAAGTGCCCGCCGAAGCCCCGCTGGTAGGCGAACGCGGCGATGCGCACCACCATCGGGTTCGTGAAGCGGCCGTTCGAGAAGAACGACAGCGAGCAGGCCTCGCCCCGCAGCTGATCGATCGCGTTGTGGAGATAGGCGAGGTACTGGATCTCGGGGACCGGGAGCAGACCGATCTGGGCCGCCCCCTGCGCCAGGCCGAGGATCGTCGTCTCGTCGAGCAGGGTGTCGAACACGCGCGCGGGGCCGAAGCGCTCCTGCAGGCCGGCGGTGACGTGGTAGACGCCGCCCTTTCGGCCGACGTCCTCCCCGAACAGGATGAGCTCCGGCCGGCGGAGCATCTCGTCCGCGAGGGCCGCGTTGATGTGCGCCGCCATCGTCCGGCGCGTCTGGAGCGCCTCCTCCTCGGGCAGCCGGCCGCCGAAGGAACGGTGCCGGAGCGCCCGGTCCACCGGACGGGAGGCCTCGAGGCGTGCCCTTCCTTCGTCATACGGCGCCAGCGGGCCGACCACCTCCTCCCTCGTTTCCAGCTTCGGCCGCCGGGCGGCTTCCTCCGCAGCCGCGGCCACGCGCTCCCGGGTGTCGGCGAGGATCCGCCGGAGTTCCTCCGGCCGGGCGGCGCCGGTCTCCACGAGGCGCTTCGCGTTGCGCAGGAGCGGATCCTGCCGCTCGGTCGCCTCGATCTCGTCGCGGGAGAGATACGCCGACTCGACGTCGCTGCCCGCGTGGCCCCACAACCGTACGCACGGCAGGTGCAGCAGCACCGGTCCCCGCGTCGACCGGCACGTCCGGATGGCCAGCGATGCGGTGTCCCAGATCTCGTCGATTTCCCCTGAAGCGCAGAAATAGGTCAGATGCCGCATCGGCCCGAACAGGTCCGCCACCCATCCCCGAGGGGTGTCCACGGAGATTCCCCGGCGGTTGTCCTCGCAGACGAAGAGGATCGGCACCGGGTGTCCCCGGCGGTACGCATAGCGGGCGGCGTTGACGCCCGCGAGGGCGGTGGCATGGTTGACCGAGGCATCGCCGAAGCTGCAGCAGACGATCGTGTCGCGGGGAAGAGGAGGATCGACACGCAGCTTCCGGGCCCGCGCCAGGGAGAAGGCGAGACCGACGGCCTTGGGGAGGTGGGAACCGATCGTGCTCGTCTGCGGCGGGACCCACAGCTCCCGCGATCCCCAGACCTTGTGCCTGCCGCCGCTCGCCGGATCCTCGCGGGAGGCGCACAGGCCGAGCAACGTGTCGAAGACGGGGGTCGCACCCGGCCGTTTCCGCGCCCGCGCCATCATCAGCGCGCCGGAGCGGTAGTGCAGCAGGCAGGGATCGGTGATCCGGAGGAGGGCACCGAGGACCGCGTTCTGCTCGTGGCCCGCGCTCGAGATGGTGTAGTACGAGAGTCCTCGCCTCTTGAGGCGGCGGGCGGCGACGTCGATCGCGCGGCTCGCCGCCTGGTCCTCGAACAGGGCGACGGCACGTCTCGCCGTCAGACCGCTTCCGGGGCGGAGCGGCGCATCCGGAGGGAGACGGTGCGGCGCCGGGCGCGCCTCCTCCAGCCAGCGGTCGAGGTTCCCCTCGACGATCCTGATCCGGTCTTCGGACATCTCGGGCGGGGCTCTCCGGGGGAGCGGGACACGTTATCTCCCGTCCCGATTCCGGTCCAGCCGGCGCGGGCCGGCTCCGTGCCGCCCGCTGGAACCCCGGCCGGCGCCGCCGGCCGGAGTTGCGGCGGAGCTCGGTTCGCTCGCCCGCCGGCGATCGGGGCAGGGGAGCGTTCGCGCCGGTGCCCGCGAGCCGGGAGAAGCGCTCCTCCGGCGGTGTCCCTCTGCGCCCCGCGGCCGACCGGCCGACCGGCGGGCGGCCCGCTTCTCGCCGGGTTTCCGGACCGGATCGCCGGAGGGGGCCGCCTCCGCTGCGGCGGTCCCGCGGCACACTCCCGGGTGGGCCGGCGCGCTCAGGGCACCGGTGGGCAGCCTCCCTCTCCGCCGCGCTCTCCTCCGGAGGTGTCGGTGCCCCACGAGCCTGCCGTTCCACCCTTTTCGGAGCGCACCAGGTAGAAGAAGGCATCTTCGGGAGGGGGCCGAGCGGCGTCCCGGTTGGTCTCGCTGCTCCGATCGGGGGAGTCGTCCTCGATGCACACGAGCGGTCCGAGATCGGTCCCGAGAGGGCCGGCGCCGAGCGAGGAGACGAGGCCACGCGTCACGTCGTAGACCGCACCCGCCTCGTCCGGTACCGGGTCCCAAACCAGGTAGGTGGAGATCGGGTCGAAGAGGAGCACGTGGGAGACGGGGCAGTCCGGCCGCGGGCCGAGGATCGAGCGGCCGATCCGGTGGTATTCGTCGAGCACGTTTTCCGGCAGGTCGCGAGCCCCCAAGTGCTCCGGCAGATCGAGCCCTCCGGGCCACAGGTAGCCGATCAGCGCGACGACGTCGGGGTCCGCTTCCGCGGCGGCGTGGTAGTTCGCCGCGACCTCGGCCATCGTCTCCGGCAGCCAGCCCAGGAGCAGGTACTCCGGGCGCCACTGGGCGTCCATGATCATCACGATCCGCTGCTCCGGAGTCGATCGCCGCGCCTTCAGCGTCGCCAGGTGTTCCTGGTAGCGGGGGTCGGTGCCCGGATCGTAGATCCCGTACTCGTCGAAGCCCACCCAGTCCATGCTCGGGGGGACGACGAGGTCCCCGACCGTATCGGCGGCTTCGATCACCATTCCGGGAATCTCCGGGTAGTCCGCATCGACCAGATCCGATGCGGCGGCCAACTCGCCGGGCGGCAGGCCGTTGAGGACCGGCTCGTCGACGAGGTAGAAGGCCCCCACACGGTCGGCCGACAAGGCGCTGGCGTTGAGATCCCGGAACCGGTTCCATCGCTCCACGTAGTCCGGGCGCAGGCGGACCCCGGTCTCGGTCGTCTCGAAGAGCACCCCCTGCACGTGAAGGATCGGAAGGATCCCGGCGAGGTTCATCAGCCGGATGCGCCCCGCGACCCGTTCGGACGAATCGTAGACGCACAGCTGCGCGGTGTCGGTGAAGCAGTCCACCTCATCCGTGTAGCGGGTGCGCGGCTCCGCGTCGTGCGGATCGTCCCAGCCGCAATCCACGACCGCGAACCCGTAGTGCTGGAGGTGCCCGGCGGCGGCCGCCGGAGCGGCGGCGAGCAGGGCGACGATCGGCAGGGCCTGGTCGAAGGCGCGCACGGTGGACCTCGTCCGGAAGCATACGCCGCCCCCGGCGCGGCGCCGACCCTGTATCCTCGTGCGGGCGGGGGGAACGCTGGAGGCAGCCTTGATCAGCGACCGGAGAGACGGACATCTCGAGGCCTGGCGGACGGTCGCCCCGTTGCCCGCCGACCGGCCGGCGGCGATGCGTGCGGCGCTGGTGGTGGGACCCGAGGGTTTCCGTGTCGATCCGAAGGCCTCTCCCGACAACAAGTACATCGACCGCGTCCACCCGGTCGACCCGGCGCGCGCGCGCGCCCAGCATCACGACCTCGTCGAGGCGCTCGGGCGGATCGGACTGCCCGTCCTGCGGGTCGCCGGCCTGCCGGGTCAGGACGACGCGGTGTTCGTCAACAATGCCTTCGGCACGATTCCGAGGAGGCTCATCGCGGGATCGATGCGCCACCCGGGACGGCGTTCCGAGCCGGAGCGGCGGGAGATCAGGGAGCTGTTCGCCGGCGGTTTCGGCTACGAGATCGTCGATCTGCGGTCGCGCGGAGTGACCGCCGAGCTGACCGGCGCGCTGGTCATCGACCGCCCGCGCGGGATCGGCTTTTGCGGTCTCTCCCAGCGGGCCGACGAGGAGGGCTGCCGGGCCATGCACGAGGCCTTCGCGCTCCGGATCACCTTCGCGCTGCGGCTCAAGCGCGACGAGTACCACACCAACGTCGTCCTGGCGATCCTCGCAGGGAGGGCAGCCGTGGTCCGCCTTCCCGCCTTCGAGGAGCCGCAGCTCGGGCCGCTCCTCCACGAGATTTACGACGGGCGGGTGCTCGAGCTCACCGAGGAGGAAACGCTCGCGTTCGCCGGAAACTGCCTCGCCGTCACCCCACAGGACGTCATGATGAGCGTCACCGCCGAGCGGAAGCTGCGGCCGGAGAGCCGCGCCAAGATCCTCTCCTGGGGCTTCCGCCTCCATGCGGTGGATGTCTCGGAGTTCGAGAAGGCGGGGGGGAGCCTCCGTTGCCTGATCGCCGAGATCTTCTGACCGCGGATTCCACCCGCCCGGTCCCGATGTCGATCGGCGTGCTCCAGCCGACTTTCGACCGATGGGGCGGCGCCGAGTGGTTCATCCACGGTCTGCTCGAGCAGCTCGAGGCGCGCGGCCACGAGGTGGTGCTCTACACGCATCGCTGGAGCCCTCCGCCGGGCGGCGGCGCTCGCTACGCCGTGGTGGAGCACCGCTACGGCGGAGTGCTGAGCCATCCGTGGGATTGGCGGCGGATCGCGCGCACGCTCGCCGGGCGCTGGTCGGAGCACGACGTGCTCTTCGTGCACAACTACCCCGCCACCCTCTGGTACGCCGAAGCGCACGCGCGCGGCGGGGCACCGCCCGCCGTCTGGTACTGCCACGAGCCGCCGGCCGCCCTGCACGATCCGGCGGCGGCGGCGCCGGATCTTCCGCTGACCGGTGCGGCCGGGGGCCGGTGGGCGGCGCTCCGCTTCTACCGATCGCGGGCGCTCTGGCGGCTGGTCAGCCGCCTCCGCGCCCGCACGGGGAAGGCGCCCGGCCGAGAGGAGCTGATCGACCGGGAACGCGCCGCCGTAGGGCTGTTCCGCGCCGTGCTCGCGAACAGCCGTTTCACCGCGGATCGGGTGGAACGGCTGTACGGCCGCCGGGCGGAGGTCGTTCCGCCGGTGCCGGCCGATCTGCACCGGCTGGCGCCGGCCGCTCCCCCGCGGAAGGAGCCGCTGGTTCTTTGGGTGGGGCGGCTGACGGAGGCCAAGCGCCCGCTTCTGATGCTGGATGCCTGGCGCGAGGCGCGGCGGCGGGAACCCGCCGTGCGGGCGCATCGGCTCCTGATCGTCGGCGAGGGGCCCCTGGCGGAGGAGGTGGCGCGCCGGGTTCGGGAGGACCGATCGGCGGCTCACGCCTCGCGCCTGCCGCGCGAAGAACTGGTCGCCCGCTACCGCGCGGCCCGCCTCACCGTCCACCTCGGTCGCGACGAGCCTTTCGGTCTCGTGCCCGTCGAGGCGATGGCGTGCGGTTGCGCGGTGCTGGCCGCAGCGGAGGGTGGGGTCGTCGAGACGGTCGAGCCGGGGGTGACGGGGCACCTGATCGAGCGGCCGGATCGCGACGCTCTGGCTGCCCGGCTGGCGGCCCTCCTCCGCGAGCCCGAGGCGCTCGACCGCATGGGGGCCGCGGCGGCGCGGCGGGTGCGCGCCCGCTTCGATCCATCGGCCACGCTCGCCGCGGTGGAACGCGCCCTCGCGACGGCTCGTGCGGACAAGAGCGCCGGGGGAGGCGATCCCCCCCGCCGCGTCCCCACACCGCCGGTCAGAAGTTGACGACCAGCGAGACCGAAAGGATCGTGTCGATCTCGTCCAGTTCGTACGACGCCGAGCCGGCGGGGTTGGACGAGACCGGAACGGGGACCTTCCGGAAGGCGGGCTCCGCGTCGTAGAGCACGTTGTAGCTCACCTTCAACGCCAGGCGCGAGGTCAAGCTCGCGGTGACCGACGAGAGCCAGTTGGCGCGCAGGTCGGACGTGTTGTCGAGGCTTTCGAGAACTTCGATCTGGCTCGAAAACCGGGACGTTTTCGAGAGCTTCCGCTCGTAGCCGAGAAACCCCCGGGCGCCGGCGTAGTCGGCCTGCGAGCGGCCCTTCGGGTCGGCGTCGGTGTACGTCTCGTCCGTGTACGTCGCGCCGAGCTCGAACGCCAGCGAATGCCGCTCGTCCTTGAAGATCCGGTAGCCGAGACCGCCCGAGCCGTAGAAGCGCCGGTCGATGCCGGCGAATTCGTTGCGCTCCCAGCCGGCCCCCACGTACCACAGAAAGCCGTCCCGGATCGTTCGCCGGTACTTTCCGTCGGCATAGAAGCGCTCCGACGTGACGGTCCTCGTCTTTCCGACGACGACCGCCCTCGACGTGTCGTCCGGATCGACGTCGTAGAGGAACGAAGTGGTCTCCGTGCGGAGGGCCCCGGCGTCGATGGTCAGGTCGGTCGCTTCACCCCACTTGTAGACGAACTTGTTGCCGATGGACAGGTTGGTGTTCTCCGCGTTGCCGCTGGTGGTCACGATCGACACCTCGGCGGCGTCGCTCCACGGCTTGGGGGCCGCCTCTTCAGCGGAGGCGGCCGGGATGGACGGCATCATGGCAACGGCCGCCAGGAGGGCGGCGGTACGGGTCATGGTTCCGAACCCTCCGTGCGCGGCTCCGCCCGGTGGGCGCACCGTCCGGCCCGCCCGGGGTCGCTTCCGCGCGGGAAGAAGCGGCATTATGGCGGAAAACCGACCGCGCGGCCGGGCGCACCGGGGCGCGGGAGGGTCCGGGGTCCCGGCGGTGCCGCGCCGGCGCGATTCGGGCGAGCGGCCGCGGCGGTTCGGACTCCGCAGGAAGGACCGGACGTGCGCGACCCGTTGCTGCCGGCGATCGCCTCCGCCTCGCTCCTGGCCCTCGTCGCCTTCACCGTCGATCACCCGCTGGCCGCGGCGGCCGGAACCCTCGCCGTCTTCGGTTTCCCGCCCGCGCTCATCGCGCTCGGGGCGGCCCGCCGGGGAACGCTCGGCCGGCTCCGGGTCCCGCTGGCGGCCTTCGCGTTCGAGCTGGAAGCCGTCGGCTTGGCGCTGGTGCTCGCTCCGGGAGGCGGGGAACCGGGGTGGTTCGGACTTCCAGCGAAGACGGTCCTGATGCTCCTGGGTCTCGGCGTGGTCCCGCTCGTGGTCGTGCCTTGGCTCTACGCCTGGGACTTCGACAGGGAAGACGGCTCGGGCGGGCGCGGGAGCCGCTGATGGCGCCAGCGTTCGGGCGCCCGCTCGTGGTCGCCGCGGCGGGACTGTACGGGCTGGCGGTGCTGGCCGTCGGCCTGTGGGCGGGCCGCCGGACCCGGACGGCCCGCGACTTCTTCATCGCCGGGCAGGACCTGGGACTCTGGGTCACCGCGGCGGCCACGATGTCCGCCGCGTTCAGCGGTTTCGTCTTCCTCGGGGGGCCCGGTCTGACCTACCGCATCGGGCTCGGCTCGCTTTTCATCTGCCTGCCGGTCGGGTTCACCTCGGCCATGCTCTGCTGGACGGTGGGCCGGCGCCTGCGGGAGCTGGCCGGCGCGGCGCCGGTGCTCACCGTGCCGGACGTGATCCTCCAGCGGTACGGCAGCCGGACGGCGTCCGGCCTCGCGGCGCTCGCGGTGGTGGTCGGGGTTTGCGGCTACCTCGGGGCGCAGATCCTGGCGCTGGGCATCGTCGTCGAGGCCGTGTTCGGCACGCGCGCCAGTCTCGGCGAGTGGAGCCTCCCGGTCGCGATGGCAGCGGGGACGATCGTCGTTCTCGCCTACACCTCGGCCGGCGGCATGGTGGCCGCCGCCTACACCGACCTGCTCCAGGGCGCGCTGATGGTGGCGGCAGCGGTCGGCGTCTTCGGCGTTGCCATCGCTGAGGGGGGAGGGCTGCCGGCGATGGCGGCCTCCATCTCCAGCCGCTTCGGCAGCCGGTTTCTCGAGCCCTTCGGGCAGGCGCCGGTCACGACCGCGCTGGGGTTCTGGTTCGTCTTCTCGGTCGGAACGCTCGGGCAGCCGCATCTGCTCCACAAGTTCTTCATGCTTCGCGATCCGGCGAAGCTCCGCTGGCTTCCGGTCGCCGTGACCTCGGGGCAGGCGCTGTGTCTGGCGATCTGGTTCGGTCTCGGGCTGGCCGTTCCGGCGCTGGTGGCGCAGGGGAGGCTCCCACCGCTGGACCGGCCCGACGAGGCGACGCTCGCGTTCCTGCTCCGGATCGCGCCCGACGGGGTGGTCGGTCTCGCCCTGGCGGGAGTTCTGGCGGCGATCATGTCCACGGTCGATTCCTTCGTGAACGTCGGGGCGGCGGCGATCGTGCGGGATCTTCCGCGGGCGCTGGGGCGGCCGCTGCGGCGCGAGCTGCTCTGGGGACGGATCGCCACCGGCGCGTTGCTGGTCGGTGCGGCCGTGCTCGCGTGGCTGCACGCCGACCTCATCGCGCTGCTCGGGACCTTCGCGTTCGGAACGTTCGCCGCGGCGCTCGCGCCGGCGCTGGCGGTCGGGCTGAACTGGCCGGGAGTGACGGCGCGCGCCGCCAGCCTTTCGATCGGAACCGGCCTCGTGCTGAACGTGGCCCTCGAGTTCCTGCAGCGCCAGCCGTTCTTTCCCGGGCTGCCGCGCCCGCCGCTCGCGGCCGGCGCCGTCCCCTCCGCCGTCGCCTTGGCGGCCTCGTTCCTCGTGCTCTTGGCGGCGAGTTGGATCCGGCCGCGTGGTGAAGAGGCGGCGGACCGAACGGCACCCCGGCTCCCGGAGGCACCGCCGCCGTTCAGAGATCCAGCTCCTCGCCCTCGCGGGCGACCCGGAATCCGGCCTTCTCGAGGAGCCGGCGCTCGGGGCTGCCGGGATCGAGGGCCGGGTTCGAGTGGTTCAGGTGGGTGAAGAGGATCTCGGTGCCTCGCGCCACCACCGGTCCGAGCCGGTCGATCGTCTCGCGAACGAGCGGATGACCGATCTCCGCCGTGGACCGCCCGGGAAGCTCGTTTCCGGAGAAGAACGT
The DNA here is from genome assembly GCA_003696075.1 of Acidobacteriota bacterium. Taxonomy (NCBI): domain Bacteria; kingdom Pseudomonadati; phylum Acidobacteriota; species Acidobacteriota bacterium. The sequence continues at coordinate 2,237 of RFHH01000080.1, read as the reverse complement.
TCCGTCGACGATCGCGGCGTCGAACCGCGCGACGATCTCCTCCGGAGGCGGGTCCCACCGGTCCCACCCGTCGGTGTCCGGGACGTACAGGACGCTGCGCCGGGGTCCCTCGATCGCGAAGCCGACCGTGTCGGTGAGCTCGTCGCGGTGGGGGACGGAAAGGGGGCGCACGGTCACGCCCCCGCCGAGGGAGACCGGCCGGCCCGGCCGGATCGCGCGCGGCGACACGTGTCCGCGCCGGACGAGGAGCCGCCAGGGCTCGTTCTCCTCGATGAACGCCAGCATCGACGGGGTCCCGTACAGGGGAATGCCGCGCGTGCTCACCGCCTCGTAGCCGAGGTAGGCCAGGCCGAGATAGTGGCCGATGTGGGCGTGGGTCAGGAAAACGCCGGCCAAGGGTGACCGATCGACCCGACCTTCCGGCGCCCGGCGCACGTCCCGAAGGAGATCGAGCTGGGCGGCAAGATCGGGAGTCGCGTCCACCAGGAAGATCCGCCGGTCGGGAAGGACGATCGCGATCGAGGCGACGAAGCGCCGAGCCGCAGGGTTCCGTCGGGCCCGCTCGCACCGGCGGCAGGTGCAGGCCGGGTGGGGCAGTCCCCCGTCCTGGACCGTCCCCAGCACGCGAATCCGAGGCCGGCCGGGACGCTCTCCGTTCGCCTCGCGCGAGCCGGCCGCGCAAGCCAGCGCTCCGGCGAGTGCGGCTGCCAGCCCGGCCCACCGGCACACGGCGTCGACCATGGGCGCACACTGCCACAAACGGGAAGCGGGAGAAACCCCCCGGGGGCGGGCCCGCATCGCCTCGGCCGCCGTTCGGCCACCGGAGGAGGAGAGCCCCGGGGCCCTGGCGAGACCGGGGCGGCCGCCGCCGGTGTTGCCGAACGGCTCCCGGAATGCCGCCCGGCGGCCGAGCCGGCCGCCCGGCCCCATCCGTCGGCCGACCGCCCGGAGCCCCCGAGCTCCCTCCGCCGCCCTTCCCGCGGATCGTTCACGGCGCCGCCGTGTCGGGTTGCGGGAGGCAGCGGATCGGTCCAGCCTCTATCCCCGCCCCGAGAGGCTGTCCCATGCCCGAGCTCCATCGCCTCGACCCGGAATCGTTCTGTGCCTTTCTTCGCGAGCGGGGGATCCGCCGCGCCTTTCTCGCGCCGCCTCGGCCGGGAGAGCCGCCCCGGGCCTCGCACGAAGCGCTGGCCCCGCTGGCGGCCTGGCTCGCTTCCGAACGCCGCGATCACCGGGAGCACGAGGCGGTCTTCTTCCAGGTCGGGCCGGAGACGGGGGCGCTGCAAGGGGCGTTCGTCCACCGGACGTGCCGCGGCCAGGCGGCGGGCGGCGTGCGGCTCCGGCGCTACGACACGATCGAATCGTGGTTCCGGGACGGGCTCCGCCTGTCGTACGGAATGACGCTCAAGAACGCGCTCGCCGGTCTATGGTGGGGCGGTGGCAAGGGGGTGATCGACCCCGCCGGGGCGATCGACCCCGAACAGCCCGGCCCGCGCCGCCGGCTGTACGAAGAGTACGGCGCGTTCATCAGCTCGCTTCGTGGATGCTACGTGACCGCCGAGGATTCCGGGACGACGGCCGAGGACATGGCGGCCGTCTTCAGCCGGACGCGCTTTACGACCTGCATCCCGCCCGAGTTCGGCGGAAGCGGCAACCCCTCCGGGCCGACCGCGCGGGGTGTCGTCTGCGGAATGCGCGCCGCGCTCGACCATCTGGGGATGGGTGGGCTGCGCGGCAAGTCGGTGGCTGTGCAGGGGCTCGGAGAGGTGGGCGGCAGGCTGGTCACGCATCTTCTGGAGGCGGGGGTGGCGCGGGTGGTCGGCGCCGATCCCGATGCGCGCCGGATCGAAGCCCTCCGGCGCCGGCATCCGGACGCTCCGCTGGAGCTGCGCCAGGTCCCGGCCGGAGACGAGTCGATCCTGGCCGAGCCGGTGGACATTCTCTCCCCGTGCGCGGTGGGGGGCGTGCTCAACTCGAGGACGATCCCCTCGGTGCGGGCACGGGTCGTCTGCGGCGCGGCGAACAACCAGCTCGAGGATCCCGAGGCGGACGACGAGCGACTCGCGGGCCGCGGCATCGTCTACGTTCCCGATTTCCTCGTCAACCGAATGGGCATCGTCAACTGCGCCGACGAGCAGTACGGGAGCGTGCCGGACGACCCACGCGTCATGTCCCATCTCGATGACGCGTCTCCCCACGGGATCTACCGTACGGCCCGCGATGTCCTGGATCGGGCG
>RFHH01000079.1 GCA_003696075.1 Acidobacteriota bacterium | reverse complement strand
GATCGGCGCGCGCGTCCCGGCTGCGGGAGGTGGCATGGAACAGGCCGCACCTGCGCCCCGCCGGCGCGGCAGCGCACCATCGGGGAAGCACCTCAGAAGGCGCCAGGGAGCGCGTCAGCCGCCGCTCTCCAGCTCGGGAAAGCCGGACGAAGCGTGGACCGACAGATCGGGGGCGACGAACAACGCTTCGACGTCGGGGAGCGACTCGACGAGGTCGAGGCCGCGCTCGGGGCCCATCACGAACAGGCCGGTGGCGAGGGCGTCGGCGGTCATCGCGTCGCGGGCGATGACGGTCACGGCGACGGACGCGCGGGCGACTCGACCGGTCCGGGGATCGAGGATGTGGTGGTAGCGAACGCCGTCCCGCACGAAGTACTGCAGGTAATCTCCCGAGGTCACGACCGCTCCTTGCCGCAGCTCGATGGTGCCGAGAAGCTTCCCGGGTCTCCGCGGATGCGCGATGCCGACGCGCCAGGGCCGGCGCCCCGGAGAACTCCGCAGGCGGATGTCGCCGCCTCCGTCGACGAAGTAGCTGGAGATCCCGTGCGCCTCGAGGACCTCGGCGGCGCGATCGATTCCGTATCCCTTGGCGATGCCAGCGATCCCGGCGCGCATCCCCCGCTCGGACAGGACCGCCGTTCCCTTCGCCGCATCGATCAGAAGCTTGCGCCAGCCGACGTGCGGCCGGCAGGCGGCGAGTTGCGACTCGGTGGGAATGCGGCGTTCGGGGATCGACCACAGGGAGCCGCACGCGGCGAAGGTGACGTCGAACGCCCCGCCCGTCAGCTCGGAAATCTGGCGCGCGCGGCTCAACACATCGAGAAGCTCGCGTCCGACCGCGACCGGCCCGTCCCCCGCTGCGCGGTTGAGAGCGCTGATCTCGCTGTCCTCGCGCCACTCGCTGAGGGGCCTTTCGACGCGGGCCACCTCGTCGAACGCGGCACCGATCGCCTCCTCCGCCTCGGCCGCCCCGACGCCGTCGACCTCGATGGCGAAGCGGGTCCCCATCAGAAGCCGCTCGCCGTGAAAGCGGCCTCCGCCGGAGCAGGCGGCCGCCAGCAGCAGAACGGCTGCCGCCGCCGCGCGCGCGGTTTGCCTCCGGAGCCGCTCCGTCACGAGCCGTGGAACAGACCGGCGAACCCCATGAACGCCATCGAGAGGATCCCGGCGATGAAGAAGCTCATCGCCGTGCCCCGGACGAGGCGCGGCACACCCGCCAGCTCCGCGTCCTGCCGCAGGCCGGCCATGATGACCAGAGCGATCGTGAGGCCGACACCGGCGCCGAGGGCGTAAACGAGGCCTTGTACGAGATCGTAGCCCCGGTTGGTCTGGAACAGGGCCAAAGCGAGGATCGCGCAGTTGGTGGTGATCAAGGGGAGGAAGATGCCCAGCGCGCGGAAAAGCGTCGGACTCAGCTTCCGGATCAGCATCTCCACGAACTGCACCGTGCTGGCGATCACCACGATGAAGGAAATGAGCTGGAGATACGGGGCGAACGGCAGGATGAACGAATTCAGCACCCAGGCCGCCATCGACGTGATGAGCATCACGAAGATGTTGGCGAAGCCGAGCCGGAGAGCGGTGTCGAGCCTCCCCGTGACGCCGAAGAACGGACAGAGGCCGAGAAAGTAGGCCAGGGTGAAGTTGTTGATCAGGCTGGCGGAGAAGAAGATCCAGACGAGTTCGCCCATCACGCCGTCCTCCGCTCCGCCGCCGGCGGTTCGAAGGCCTTCCGCTGCCGCCGCCGTTCCGCTGCCGTCCGCACGGCGGCAAAGACGGTGAGCAGGGCCCCCAGAGCGAAGAACCCCCCCGGCGGGAGGATCATGATCGCCCACGGCTCGAACCGGCTCCCCAGCACGGGATAGCCGAGCAGCGACCCCTTGCCGAGCAGCTCGCGGATGGCGCCGATCATCGACAGCGCGAGGGTGAACCCGCCGGCCATCCCCAGCGCGTCCGGAACCGCCAGCCAGACGGGGTTCTTCGAGGCGAAGGCCTCCTGCCGTCCGAGGATCAGGCAGTTGACCACGATCAGCGAAATGAACGCGCCGAGTTGCTTGTGGGCGTCGGGCATCAGGGCGGCGAGCACGAAATCGACACAGGTGACGAAGGTCGCGATGATCACGATGTAGACCGAGATGCGGACCTGACGCGGAATGAGGTGCCGCGCCAGCGAGACCAGCAGGCTCGAACCCACCAGCACGAAGGTGGTCGCCGCTCCCATCACCAGGCCGTTCTTGAGCGAATTCGTCACCGCCAGCGAGGGACACAGCCCGAGGACCGCCACGAAGACGGGGTTCTCGCGCCACAGCCCCTTGACGAACTCCTGCGCTGCCCGGGCCGCGCGTTCACGATCCTTCATTGCGCCTCCGCCGCCCCTTCTTCGGCCGCCCCCGTCAGCAGCCGGTCCTTCCAGGTCTCGAGGCTCCGGTTGATGATCGAAACCACCGCCTCCGACGAGATCGTCGCGCCCGTGATGCAGTCGACCTCATTGGGCGCGCTCTTCTCGCCTTTCTTCACCGGAACGATCGCCGGCTCGACCGCCAGCGCCCGGAAATTGGCGTGAAAGTCCGGATCGGAAACGATCCGGTCGCCGAGACCGGGCGTTTCGCGGCTGTCGAGCACTTCCATCCCCACGATGACGCGGCGGTCGGGATCGAGCCCGTAGATGAGCGCGATGGTGTCCATGAATCCGGGTCCCGCGGCCGGCACGGCGTAGCCCACCAGGCGCCCCTGCGCGTCGTACCCGGCATAGACGGCTTCTTCTTCCGGCAGCGTCCCCTCCGGTCCCTCGTACGGGACGAGCCGGCCCTCGCGCACCACCAGGGGACGGCTGGACACCGACCCCGGCAGCGCCCGGAGGACCGCCGCTCGCAGCGCGTCGGCGCGATTCGTCGCGATTCGCGGCGCCGCCCACAGGTAGACCGACACGAGCACGATCCCGCTGAGCAGGCCGGCCACCGCGAGCGTGCCGACGAGCCGCACCGGGGAAACGCTCTCGCCGCTCATCGGCCCTCGCCTCCGAACACCCGGGGCTGCGTGTAGCGGTTGATCAGCGGGGTCACGGCGTTCATGAGCAGGATCGCGTACATCACCCCTTCGGGCAGACCCCCGAACACGCGGATCAACACCACGAGCAACCCGCAGCCCGCGCCGAAGATCCACGCCCCCCGGGGGGTGAGCGGAGTGGTCACCGGGTCCGTCACCATGTAGACCGCACCGAGCAGGAGCCCGCCCGAGCAGAGCATGAACGCAGGACCGGGATAGGCCTCGCCACCGAACGCCCGGAGCAGCGCGCTGAAGAACGCCACCGAAAGAAGCGTCGACACCGGCAGCCGCCAGTCGAACACGCGCCGGATCGCGAGCCACAGCCCGCAAGCGATGAGCACCAGGCCGGCGGTCTCACCGAGCGACCCGGCGGTGGTTCCCGCAAGAAGGGGCCACAAGCCGGTGTACTGGTGGTCGAACTTGGCCAGGCCGAGCGGCGTCGCGGTCGTCACCACGTCGGCCGCCGGCTTCATGAACGGCCAGGCCAGTGTCGCCGGTCTGATCTCGGCAAAGCTCAATCCCGGACGCGCCCAGGTGGTCATCGCCGTCGGGAACGCCGCCTGGAGAAAGGCGCGGCCCACGAGGGCGGGGTTGAACAGATTGTGCCCCAGCCCGCCCCAGATCGTCTTCCCGAGACCGATCCCGATGGCGCCACCGAGGAAGGCCATCCACATCGGGAGCGACGGGGGCAGAGTGAGCGCAAGCAGGACTCCGGTCAGCAGCGCACTGCCGTCGCGCAGTGCCCGCGTCCCCTGCGCGTCGAAAGCCCACTCCACCAGAACCGCTCCCGCCGTCGCCGCCAAGACCAAGAGAACGGCCGCGAGTCCGAAGAAGTAGATGGCGGCCGCGACCACGGGAACCAGCGAGGCGAGCACCTCGAACATGACCCGCCGCGTGCTGAGCCCGCGGTGGAGAAAGGGAGCGGTCGTCAGCTCGAGCTGGGGGGACGCCGTCATCGCTCGATCAATTGGAGCCGCGTTCGCGGACGAGAGCCTTCCCGACGCGCATCAACTGCACCAAGGGAATGTGGGACGGGCAGACGAAGGAGCAGCTCGCGCACTCGTAGCAGTCGAGGATGTGGTGCTCCTTGAGATCGGCCACCCGCTCGGCACGCGCCAGAGTCGCCAGCAGCGAGGGATTCAGGAACATCGGGCAGGCTTCGAGGCAGCGGCCGCAGCGGATGCACGGCTGCTCGTCGGTGACGGGTGCCAGGCGGTCGAGCGCGATCACGCCCGAGGTCCCCTTCACGACAGGGACATCGAGATCTTTCTGGGCGTGCCCCATCATCGGCCCGCCGAGGACCACCTGTCGCGTCGACGGCAGCAGACCGCCGCAGTGCTCGAGCACCGCGCGCACCGGGGTCCCGATCGGCACCAGCAGGTTCGCGGGACGCCGGACACCCGGACCGCTCACGGTGACGACCCGCTCGATCAGCGGCTGGCCGGTGGCGAACAGGTCGGCGATCGCCGCCGCCGTCCCGACGTTCTGCACCACGATCTCGAGATCGAGCGGGAGTTTGCCGGTGGGGACCTCTTTGTGGAAGATGGCGTCGATCAGCGCCTTCTCCGCCCCCTGCGGATACTTCACCGCCAAGGGCACGACCGTGATCGGCATCCCGTCGGGGATCTCCTCGCGCAGGCGGGCGATGGCATCGGGCTTGTTCACTTCGACGCCGATGTAGCCGCGCTCCGCCCCCGTCACCTTCATGATCAGCTCGAGCCCCCGCAGCACCGCCCGCGGCCGCTCCGCCATCGTCCGGTGGTCCGCGGTGAGGTAGGGCTCGCACTCGCAGCCGTTGAGGATGGCGAACCGGACGCGCTTTCCCGGCGGGACTTTCAACTTGACGTGGCTCGGGAAGGCGGCGCCGCCGAGTCCCACGATCCCGGCCCGCTGGATCGCGGCGACGATCTCGTCGGGCTCCATATCCTCGCGGGGACGGTCGGAGCGACGCACGAACCGCTGGCTGGCGAACGGGTCGGCGCGAACGACGATCGCCTCCATCTTGCGGCCGGTCGGGTGCGGGCGCATCTCGATCGCGGCAACCGTCCCGGTGACGGGCGAGTGCACGGCGCTCGAAACGAATCCGTCCGGCTCGGCGATCAGCTCCCCGCGCTGCACGCGTTGACCCGGGCGTACCACCGGCTTCGCCGGCCGCCCGATATGCTGCGACAACGGCAGCACGTACTCGTCGACGAACGGCATCCGCTGGATCGGCAGCCGGCAGGTGGCCTCCTTGTGCTCGTCGGGATGGACGCCGTGCCTGAACGTCAGCGTCCGCCGCAGCGCCGCCAGAGCCCTCACCGTCCGATTCTCCCGTTTCCGCCACCGGCTGCACCGGCGAGCTGGAGCAGCCGTTCGCGGAGCATCGCCCGGTGCCGCCGGTCGGCCTCCGCCGCGGCCGACGCCAACTTCGCTTCGTACTCGCGCCGCAGCCGGTCGATCTCCGCCCGGTGTGCCTCGGCCACCTCCCGCTCGGCGCGCTCGCGCACGGCGGCGGTGAAGGGGGTCACCAGCCCCGCCAGCTCCTGGAGCGTCGCCCAGATTTCGCGCGTCCGGGCGATCGCCCTTTGCAGCTCGGGCGACGGTCCCCCCTCCAGGTGGCGGGCGTAGCGCTCCTCGCTGGCGCACCACGACTCCGCCGTCAGCCCCCGCGCCTCGGCCTCCTCGGGGAGAGCCCTCTCCGGATCGGGGTTCCCCTCGAGCGACAACCGCAGCCCGAAGACACCCTCGCCGGAGGGGTCGTACCGGAGCAGCGGGTGAACGCGGCAAGCGATCGCGTCGCGCGCCCGCTCGAGAAGCCGCTCGGCGGGGAAGCCGTGCCGAGCCGGGCTCGGGGCGTGCAGGTGCAGGACGGCGGGCCCTTTCGCCGCGAGCGCCCCGGCGACCGCGTCGTACAGATGGCCGAACGCGGCCGGCGATGTCGAGGCCACGTAGGCTTCGCGGTGGGCCAGCGCGAACAGTGCCGGATCGGCCGCTTCGGCGAGCAGGTCGCGGTCGTCCAGGAGAAGGACGACGAGCGGCAGGTCGGAGGCGAGCGCGCGCGACAGACCGGCCAGGATCCCTTCGTTGAGCTCGACGGCTCGTGCCACGAACAGCACCGGGGAGAAAAGCCCGCGCTCCTCGTCCGTCAGATCGCGCCAGGTCAGCCGCTCGATCTCCCGCAGCCGCCGCGGAGCGTCGGCCGGCGCCTGCGCGAGCACCTCCGCCCGACGGATCGCGCGCGCCTCCGCCACCGCCCGCTCCAGGAGCCCCTCCGCCAGGCCCGCCGCGAGGTCGAGCGCCCGCTCCGACAGATCGACGACGAGCGGTGCCCCGAACGGATGGCGGGGGAAGCGCGCGGCCCACTCGGCGGTCGCCTCGTCGGCGATCACCAGACCGTAGCGGGAACGGCCGAATCCGGCCTCGAGCGCCGCGCCGATCGAGGCGATCTCCCGTGCGGCGGCCAGCAGCGCCTTGAGCCGCGGCACGTCGGTGCTGGCGGGCTTTCCGAGCCGCTCGATCCGCTCGAGCAGCTCGCGCGTCTCCGTGCGCCGCGGGGGTGCGCCGTCGAGAACGCGCTCCAGCAGCTCGAGATCGTCGATTTCCACCGGTGCGACCATCGCTTCCCGCACCCGCTCCCGCAGCCGCTCTCCCAGCTCCTCCAGCCTGCGCCGCGTTTCGACCATCTCCTTCTGGCGCAGCGACTCGGCCACGGTCAGGACGAGACGCACCGCCAGCTTCCCGCCGGAACCGGCCTCCCGGCCGGCATCCCCGCGGACGGCGGCGAGGGCGTGGCGCGAGAGCTGGATGGCGGGCAGCGGGCCGAGCGACTCCGCCACGCGCGCGATGGTCTCGCCCGCGGTGTCGGGGAGGCGTTCCCACAGCCGCCACCGGAACTTCGCCTCCTCCAGCCGTTCGGGTGTCCGCGGCTCCAACGAAAGCGCCTCTTCGGGGCACTCGGCGGCGCACACCCCGCAACCGGTGCAGCTCCGCGCGTCGAGCGCGAGGAGGAGCAGCCGGCCCGATCCCTTGCGCGCCTTGTGGGGCGCGTGGAAGAGCGCCTCCCCAGCCACGAGCGGCAGCCGCTCGAGCCGTTCGGCCACCGCCCCCGCGGCGCGGGCCAGCTCCTCGCTCGCCGGTCCTTCCACCCCCGCTTTCGCGAGCACCTCATCGACGGCCTTCCTCGCCGTCCCCGCGGGGACGGCCCGGCTCCCGGCCCGGGCGACCGCCCCGTCGAGGCGGCCGGCGATCGGCTTCTGCAGGCGCGCCAAGCGCCGGCCTCCCTCCGATTCGGGATCGAAGGCGCCCTCCTCGGCGGCCTGCCGGGCGGCCGTGTCGAGGAGCGATTCGGTCGGCACGGCCGCAGGAGCCAGCGCGCCGTCGGGGCAGGCGGTCCAGCAGACGCCGCACCCGGTGCACCGCTCGGCATCGAGCAGCGGCAGCGCCGCGGCCCGCCCGGCGACCTCGGCGAGTGCGGCGCTGTAGGCCGGCACGCTGCCCGCCGTGAGGTAGGGATCGACGGAGGGCGGCTCCCCCCCGGCGAGCGTCGGCTCCACCTGTTCCGACCAGAAGCGCGGGAGGTTGTCGTGGCGGGCGTCGATCCTCTGGAAGCGACGCACCAGCTCCGGTAGATCCGCCTCCGCCGGCTCCCGCATCGGCTCGGGGAGGGAGTACCAGTCGACCGGCTCCAAGTCGGCCGCCTCCCCCGCGAGGAGAGGGCCGGCGATCGCCGCCATCTCGGCGGGAGAGCCGCGCCAGACGAACAGGTCCAACTCCCTTTCTCGCACCGCGTCGGCCCACGAACCGGGAAGACGCCGCCACACCTCCGCGGGGTCCTCCGAGGCGGCGATCACCGCGCGGCCGCGCCGCGCCGCGAGCCGCAACGGCTCCGCTCCCGCCGGGAGATCGAACCCCGCCACCAGCACCAGATCGACCGCCGCGTCGTCACCGGGATCCTCGAACGGCTCGGGCGCCGCCAGCGCCCGCCCGATCCAGACGCCGGGCACGGCCTCGCCGGCCCTGGCCCGAACGCAGACCTCCGCGGCACCGCCCGCGGCAGCGGCGCCGAGACGCTCGAGAGCGTCGGACGGGACGTCGCGGGTCCGCGCGGCGAGCGCGACGCCGCGCACCGCCGGGGCGCCTGCCGGCGCTTCCGGAGGGGGGAGCAGCGCCACCCGCTCCGCGCCGGGGCACTCGCGGGCGACCCGATGCAGCAGGGCCTCGCGCTTCGGGAAGGCCGACCCGGCCGAGGGCGGCCGAACGCCGAGGTAGACGATCGGGCGGGGATTCTCCCGCATCATCTCGGAGAACAGCGCTTCGATCTCCGCCGCACCCGCCGGCGGGAAGCCGAGTCCGCCCACCGCGGAAAGGACCCGCGTCGCGCTCTCCCGCAGCACCGCCCGGAGCAGCTGTGCCAGCGGGGTGGCGCCCGCGAGGGGATCGTCGGCGGCCTCGAGAACGGTGACCGTCTTCGCCTCGGCCAGCGCGAAGCGGAGCGCCTCGCCCGGCAGCGGCCGCAGGAACGGCATCCCCAGCACGCCGACGTGCCGGGCACCCTCGCGCCGCAAGCGGGTCGCCGCCGCACAGGCGGGCTCGAAGAAACTGCCGTGGGTGAGGATGACGAACTCGGCTCCGTGCAGCCGGTGCTCCGCGAGGAGGCCGAGCGGCCGGCCCGTCTGCGCGGCCCACTCCGCGAGGACGTCGTCGATCGTCGCGGGGAGGCGCTCCGCGTGGAAGGCCCTCCGTCCCGCCAAGACGGCCGCGCGCTCGCCCGACCCGGGGAGCAGACCACGGCCCACCGGTGCGTCGGGATCGAACCAGCGGACGACCCGGCGCCGGGATTCGCCGAAGACGATGCTCTGGGCCGGATCCTGCGGTTCCACCCGGTCGGCCGGATCGCCGAGGAAGCGTTCCACCGCATCGGCCGGCGCGAGCCGCACATCCTGAACGGCGCGCGCCAGCGGGGGATCGATCGCAAGGACCGCGGGGAACAGCGACCGCTCCGCCACCGCTCGCAGCACCACGGCCAGGTCGGCGAGCTCCTGCAGCGACGACGCCTGGGCCAGGAGGGCGCCGGTGGGCGCCAGCGCGTGGTAGGCAGCGTGAGCGCCCCCTTCGTGTCCTTCCGGCAACACCAGGAGGACGAGCACCGGCTCCAGGCGGGACGCCGCCAGGGTCAACTGCTCGGCGAGAGGCTCGATCCGCTCCGGCGCGACCAGCGCGGCGGCGCGGTGACCGGTGGCGGCGAGGCCGCGGGCCGCCGCGACGGCGCCCGCGGCGTCGTCGTGGTGCCTTCTTCCCGGGATTCCGGCGAACGCCGCACCCCCGGTGACCAGCGTCTCCGAGACGAGGGCGGATGCCCGCGCCAGCGTCTCGTAGCCGGTCAGGAGCGCGGGAGTGCCGGCGGCGCGGGGAGGCTCCCCCCCGCCCGTCAGACGGGACAGCCACGACCGGTCAGCCACGGCGCCCTCCCGCCGCCTCGAGGGGCGGCGCCTCCTCGTCGAACTGACGCCCTTCGACCCAGCGGATGGCGCCCGTCGGGCAGCGGAAGGTCACCGATTCGTCCAGCCGCTTCGGGTCGACGATCACGGGCAGACCTCCGCGCATCTCGATCGCGCCCTCCGGTGCATCGGCAGCGCAGCGGCCGCACCCGTCGCAGGCCACGCCGCAGGCCATCCGCGCGGCGGCGCCGGTGAGCGGCGCACTGCACTGGACGATGACGCGGTTGGTGATCGGCTCCAGCGTGAACAGGTCCAACGGGCAGGCCACCACGCAGTCGTTGCACGCGGTGCATCGGTCGGGATCGACGACCGGTAGCTCGTCGTCGTTCATGTGGATGGCCCCGAAGCTGCACGCGCGCTCGCAGTCACCGAAGCCGAGGCATCCCCACGGGCAGGCGCGGCCGCCGCCGTTGACGACGAAGGCGGCCCTGCAGGAGGGGATCCCGTGGTAGTCGGCGAGCTTCCTCACCTCGAGGCGCCCGCCGGCGCAATGCAGCCGTGCGACGCGCTTTTCGCGGCGGCCCACCGAAACGCCCAGGAAAGCGGCGATCGCCTCGACCGCTTCCGGCGCGCTGACGGTGCACTCGGCGGGCTGGGCCTCCCCGCCCACGAGCGCCTCGGCGAAGGCGCGGCAGCCGGGACGGCCGCACGCGCCGCAGTTGCTGTTCGGCAACCGGCGCTCGACCTCCTCGATCCGCGGGTCCTCCTCGACCCTCAGCCAGCGATCGGCCAGGGCCAGCACCACGCCGAAGAACCCGGCGATCCCCAGCATGATGGCGGCGGCGGTGAGGATCTCGTTCACGGCAGAGCCCCGGTCAGTTGAACTTGGCGGCCCGTTTCACCATCTCGTCCGTGGCGGTGGCGTCTCCCGGCCGCGGCGCTCCGGGATGGATGCAACGCGCCGGACACTTCTCGGCGGCGAGGACGAGCTGTTCGAACGTTCCCGCCGCCGGATCGCCGATCTGCGCCTGCTTGTTCTCGTTGTAGGTGAACAGCTTCGGGTTCAAGTTGATGCACTCGTTGCAGCTCGTGCACAGGACGGAGTCGATGTACGGCTCCAGCGCGAGCTCGTCCTCCTCCTCTTCCTGCGGCTCTTCGGCCGGCGCCGGCTCCTCGGCGGCTGCCTCCGGTGCGGCCGGCTCCGGCACGGGGGGCGGCGCCTGCGGCGCCGGCGCGGCGGTGAGCGTCTCGGCGGCCGCCGCCCCGGTGAGCACCGCCACGAGCCGGTCCACCGCCTCCTCGGTCGCGGTCCGGCGCACGCGGTCGAGCTCCTCCGCGTGGCTTTCGAGAAGGCGCCGCCGCTCCTCTTCCGCCTCGGCCAGGGCGGCCTCGCGCGCGGCGGCGGCGGCGCGCCGGGCGTGCTCGTTGGCGTACCCTCCCATCTCCTGGAGGGCGTGCCAGGTGTCGAGCCGCTCGGCGCACGCCTCGGCGAGGGTGCGGGAAATGACGGCGCGCGCGGGAGCGCCGTCCTCGCCGACGATCCAGAGGTAGGGAATCGCCCGCGGGTGCGCCTCGGGCTCGTCCAGGAGTTCGGAGATCTCCACCTGATCCGCCGCCCATTCCCCGGGCTCCAGCACCCGGAAATGCCCGCGCAGCTCCGGCACGAGGGCCGCGGCGTGAGCGAAGGTCAGCCGCTGCTCCCAGTCGCCGTCCTCCGGCTCGAGCCGATAGGCGGGCCAGGGCGCTTCGGGCTGGCGGTTGCCCGCCACGCTGAAGCGGTCGGCCCAGTGGCGTCCCGCGTCCGGGTCGTAGAGGAACGCCGGCAGGGCCCGCCCCTCGTCCGCCGCCACCAAACGCCACCACGCCGCCGCGGAACCCCCTGACGGCACGGCGCACAGCGCCACGGCCGTGCGGGGCGATGCGGCGAGGCGGGAAAAGCCCGCCGCGAGCGATTCCGGATCCGCGAGGGTTCCCTGCAGGGCGAAGGCCGCGCGGTGCGACAGCGCCAGCCAGCCCGCAACCGGTCCGGCGGGCTCGGGCACGCCGCCGGCGACGGGAATGGCGGGGGTGCGGGCCAGGATCACCACCGGACGGGCACTCCTCAGAAGGCCGACGAAGCGTTCCGTCCGCTCGCGCTCGAGCACCCGGGCGGGGAGGAGCGCGACGACGCGCGGCACCAGCGCCTGCTCCTCGGGAGTCGCCTCCCGCCAAGTGAGCGCGTCGAGCACCGGTTCGTGCAGCTCCTCCTCGAATGCCCCGTCGGCCTCGAGCCTGGCGGCGCGCAGCGCGCGGACGGCCGCCGTCAACTCGGACGCCAGCTCGTCGAACCGGCTTTCGGCGGCGGCCAGAGCGTCCTCCGCAGGGTGGACCTCGACGCCCGGCAAGCCGATCTCCGGCGCCTCCCCCTCCACGAACAGGACGAGATCCGGCTCGGTCTCGGCCGCGGCGAGCCGCCGCCGCAACACCTCCAGCGAGGTCTCCAGCCTCCGGCGGTGCGCGGGTGACAGTCGCTGCGGGCCGCGGCCCGGGAGGGTCCCGGCGAGAGCGGAGGGATCGACGAACCGTTCCGCCGCTCCGCCCAGCTCGGCGCCGATCGACTCCGGCGAGCGCCGTCCGGGATCGAGCTCGTCGTCGGTCCGCAGAATCGCCTCGAGCCGGTCGGCGAGCCGCTTCAGCTCCGGCAGCCGGTCGGCGAGCCGCCGCCGCCGCACCGCCCGGACGCCGTGCGCGAGGAGGCGCGGTGCCGCCGACTCGTCCATCGCGAGCAGGTAACCGCCGGCCGGCAGCGTCTGCGCGAGGGCCGCGACCTGCCGGCGGAGCGCGGCGCTTCCCGCTTCACTCAGGTCGAACTCCTCCCGGAAGAGCGTGAAAGCGTCCGCGAGCCCGGATGCGGCCGGCACGATCCCCCCATGCCGTTCGGCGATCCGCGCCGCGGCCCGCGCGAGCCGCGCGACCTCCCCGGCGATCAGGTCCGCCCCGCCTTGGGCGGCGAGCTCCTCGATCCCGTCCCGGACGAGGGCGGCGAACGGCCGCACCGTACCGTCCTCGTCGAGGAACAGCGGGTAGGTCTCCCACGGCGGCCGCGAGGCGCGCGCGCCGAGCAGGGCTGCCGGCGTCAGTCCCGGACCGCCGCCGCCGGCCGGGGTTCCCTCCGGAACGAGATGGAACCGCACCACGGCGGTCGCGGAGCGCGCCGCGACCTCCGCGGGAGCTGCGGGTCTTCTGAGGGGCGGCGGGGTGGCCGCTTCCGCCCCCCCACCGGTCGAATGGGGACCCGCCGCGCCCGCGGCCTCGGTGCCCTTCGCGTCGGTCGGCCTGTCCGCTCTGCGGCTCATGCGCTCGTCCCCGTGAATCAGATGAGGAATCGGTCGATCGCCTGCTGCGCCGCGGCAAGCTTTTCCTCGGTCGTCATCTCGATCCCGCGGCTCGAGAAGGCGTCGTACCGCTCGGCGTTCTCGTTCTTGTAGATCAGGCCGATGGGAACGACGCTCTCGTCGTTGACGATCTCGTGAGCGGCGGCCAGGTCGTGGGGATCGTGCTCGCGCCGCCGCTTGAACAGCCTCTTGGCGGCATCCTCGAGCTGGATACCTTCCGGATGCTCCAGCAGCATCACCAGCTGCGGATCCTCCTGCAGCCTCGTCCAGATCTCCGGCATGAAATGCGGGCACCGCTGGAGGATCCGCACGAAGGCAAGCCCCTCGTGCTTGTGGGCCGCGCGGAGAGTGGCGTACAGATGCGGCGGGTTCCAGTCGATCGTCTGCGCGAGGAAGGAGAGGTTCCGCACTCCGAGCGTGACCGCGAGCGGATTGATCGGGCTGAGCGGCGCGCCCCCGGGATGGGTGAAGGAGAAGTGCTTCTTCGGGGTCGTCGGCGAGGACTGCATCTTCGTGAGACCGTAGATGTTGTTGTCGAACATCATCACGGTCATCTTCATGTTGTAGCGGATGGCGTGGATCCAGTGCGCCGTGCCGATCGCGCAGCAGTCGCCATCGCCGGTGATCACGAAGATGTTGAGATCGGGACGCCGCGACCTCACCCCGCACGCGACCGGGAGGGGCCGCCCGTGCAGCCCGTGGAAGCCATACGTCTTCATGTAATGCGGCAGTCGCGAGGAGCACCCGATCCCGGACACGACGACCGTCTTCTCCGGCGGGAGCTGCTCATCGCGGGCCAACCGCTGCAGGGCGTTCAGGATCGCGTGGTCGCCGCATCCCGGGCACCAGCGCGGCGTGGCTCCCTGGTAGTCCTCGAGGACGAACCGGCGGGCGCGCGGTTCGAGTTCCCAGTCATCCTTGAGTCCGTACATTCTTCGCTTCCTCGTGCCGGACGGCCTTCTCTCCGTCCAGGCGGCGGCGGATCTCCTTCTCGATGCGTCCCGGAGGCAGAGGCGTCCCCGGCACCCTCGACCAGCAGTCGACGTCGACCAGCGTCTTCGCCCGGAGGAGCCACGCGAGCTGCGAAAACCGCCGCGACTCCCGGGTGACGGCGGGGTCGTCGCCGTCGTCGCTGTAGTTGATCTCGACGGTCATCACCTGCTTGAACCGGCGGAAGATCTCGGCGAGACCCGGCTCCAGGGGAGAGAGGAACCGGAGCGTGAGCGACGAGACCCTCCCCCCGTCGGCGCGCACGCGGTCGACCGCTTCCTCGATGGCGCCACGCGTCGACCCCCAGCCGACGACCAGGAGATCACCCTCCGGATCCCCGTACACTTTCGGCGGCTTCAGCGTGCGCTGGAGCGCCGCCAGCTTGCGGCTGCGCATCGACATCGCTTCCTGGTTGATCGCCGACTCGTAGGCGACATGGCTCCACCGGTCGTGGGCCAGCCCGGTGAGCACGTACTCGCCACCGCGCTGGCCGGGGATCGGCCGGCGGGAGAGGCCCGTTTCCCGATCCCAGTCGTAGGGGGCCACGTTGCGGTCCCACGGCGCCATGTCGAGCGGCGGCGCCAGCCACTCGGGGCGCACCTCCGGCCGCGTGAACGGCTGCTGTCCGGTCGCGAGGTTGGCGTCGGTGAGGACGATGACCGGCGTGCGGAACTTCTCCGCCAGCGTTCGGGCGGTGATGATGAAGTGGAAGCACTCTTCGATCGACGAGGGGGCGATGACGACCTTCGGAACGTCCCCCGGCGATCCGAACAGCGACGCCAGCAGCTCTCCCTGCTCCACCCGAGTCGGCAGCCCGGTGGAGGGCCCTCCGCGCTGCACGACCACGATCACCAGGGGGATCTCGGCCATCACGGCGAGCCCGATGAACTCGGTTTTCAACGCCAGGCCGGGTCCCGAGGTCACGGTCGCGGCCACCTTTCCCGCGTAGGAGGCGCCGATGGCGAAACCGATGGCCGAGATCTCGTCCTCGGCCTGGTGAAGGAAGCCACCGGCCTTGTCGAAGCTCGCGGCGAGGTAGTGAGACACCGATGTCGCGGGGGTGATCGGATACATCGACACGACCTCGATCCCCGAGGCCATGATTCCCAGAGCGACGGCCTGGTTGCCGTTCATCACCACGCGGGGCTTCTCGGCGGGCTGGGCCGGCACCTCGAAGCGGAACGGGATGTTCTGCTGCGCCCACGCGTACCCCGCATCGACGAGCTTCCGGTTGCTCTCGATGACCTGCTCGCCTTTCCGGGCGAACTTCTTCCGGATCTCCTCGTGGACGAACTCCACGTTGCGCCCGTAGAGCGCGCAGAGCATCCCGAGAACCCACATGTTCTTTCCGCGGCGCGGGTCGCGGACGATCTTCAAGCACTCGCGCTCCATCGGAACCTCGAAGACCCGGTAGCCGCGCTTCTCGAAGTCCTCGAGCGCTTCTCGGTACTCCCGCCGGATCTTCTCGTCGTCGATCTCCCCCCACTTGCTCTCGAGGAAGATGATCGTCCCGCGCCGAAGCGCTCCGACGTCGATCCGGCTGTAGAGCACCTGTTCGTTGAGCGCCACCACCACGTCGGCTTCGTCGCCCATGTTGGTGGCGGCGCCGGACGAGATGCGGATCCGGTTACCGCTGGCGCCGGCGCGGGATCGGAAGGGCGGTTCGATCTCCGCGGGGATGATCTCCACCGTCCACACGCCGTTTCCCATGCGGGCGCTGACGGTGCCGAACATCTGGCCGGCGGTCTGGGCACCCTCTCCCGAGTCGGAGACGATCTCCACGATGTGCTCGCTGACGCGCTCCACGCGCGGCTCGGGAGAGGAGGACGGCTGCGAGGAAGCTGCATGGGAACTGGTCATCGGTCCGATACCTTTCTGCTTTCCTTGTGGGAATGCCGTGGATCGTGGCGGCGCGGTCGCTCCTCGGCCGTGGCCGGTCAGTCGGCCGCTCCAATGTCGTCCCAGAGGCTGCTCATGATGATCTCGTTCTCCTCCGCCTCGTGGCGCCGGATGCGGGCGACGAGCAACTGAGCCCGGGCGTTGATCTCGCGGAGCTCGTGCCGCTCGAGACCGCCGCGTCGCGCCGCGGCCGCCGAGACGCCGTCGAGTTCTCGGAGGATCGTGTCGTGCTCGGCCCGGAGCCGGTCGAGCTTCGCCTCGTGGCCCGGTGCGCGGGCGGGAACCTCTGTATAAAGGTAGCCCTCCGCCTCTTCGGCGAAATGGGGGGCGAGGATCGCCCTCAACTCCGAAAGCCGTTCGCGGAGCTCCCCCAGCCAGGTCGAAGCGTCATCCAGAGGACGGTCGAGACAGGCTTCCAGGCGGCCGACAGCCGCAAGGCAGGCCTTGTGCTCGTCGAGTTCCCGCCGTCCCCCGGTGAGCGGGAACCCCCCATCCGGGACTTCGTCAGCCATCGGGACCCTCGCGCCGCTCGGCCAGGGATCCGGGCGGAACTCGTAGTCGTTGGCGATTATAGTGCGCTCGCCGGTATAAAGTACAGGCTAGTCAGCCCTCTTCACACCTCCTGCATCGGCCGGCCGGGCACGGTCAGACCGCCTGCTCGGCGGGCCGGCGGACGGCCGGGCCGCCGCGCAGCATTCCCTCCAGGGCGCGGCGGGCCCGAGCGGCGACCTGCTCCGGAACCTCGATCCGGTACCGGTCCTCGCGCAGCGACGCCAGCGTCTGCTCCAGGGTGATCCGGTTCATGTGCGGACAGCGGACGCTGCACAGCCGGAGCATCTCCTTGCCCGGCGCCTCGGCGACGATGTTGTCGCCCATGCTGCACTCCGTCAGCAGCAGGAACCGCGGCGCCGAGGATTTCCGCACGTGGGCGATCATCGCCGAGGTGCTGCCGGAGAAATCGGCCGCGGCGACCACCTCCGGCCGGCACTCGGGATGCGCCAGGACCTCGACGTCGGGATATTGCGCGCGGACCCGCTCGATGTCCTCGACGGTGAACTTCTCGTGCACCTCGCAGCGCCCTCGCCAGCCCACGATCGCCGGTTCCAGCGGCCGCGGCAGCGCCCTGGCCTTCGTCTCATCGCGGACCGGGAAAACGATGCGCCGGCCGGTCTCGCGCGCGGTGTTCGCCGCCAGGAACTCGTCCGGGAGAAAGATCACCGCCGGGGCCTCGAGCGATTCGACGATCCTCGCCGCATTGCTCGAAGTGCAGCAGATGTCGCTCTCCGCCTTGACCTCGGCGCTCGTGTTGATGTAGGCGACGACCGGCAGGCCGGGGAAGCGCGCGCGCAGCTCCCGCACATCTTCGGCCGTGATCCCGTCGGCCAACGAGCAACCGGCCTCGAGATCGGGCAACAGAACCGTCTTGTCCGGGGAGAGGATCTTCGCGGTCTCCGCCATGAACCGGACGCCGCAGAAGACGATCCGCTCCGCGGGGGATCGCGCCGCCAGCCGGCTCAGCTCGAGCGAATCGCCGACCATGTCGGCGACCCCGTGGTACAGGGCCGGCTCCATGTAGTTGTGTCCGAGAATCACCGCGCGGCGCTCGCGCTTCAGCCGGTTGATCTCGAACACCAGCTCCGCCTTGAGCCGAAGTTCCGGTTCCGGAACGAGGTGCGCGAGCCGTTCCTTCAGCCGGTCGTAGGTCCTGGCGACGGTCGGTTCGACGATGGGCATGGCGATCGGCAGCCTCTCCCGGCGGCCCGAGGGAGCCGCCCAAGAAGGCCCGTCCCGAGACGGATTCCGGCGATCGTCCCAGGGCGGGCCGACCATACAAGACCTCGGCCGCTTCCCTGTCAAGCCGCGGGCCTCGCGCGCGGGCTCGGACCTGATCCGGAGCGATTCCGATCTTGATTCAAATCAAGTATAGCGCGGGCCCTCCCCGCGGGCCGATTCCCGCGAGCCGGAGGGCGGCACCCTCCCCGCCGCACCGGCCGGCGAACCGGGCGGCGACAGGCCGACCGGCGGGAACCGGCGCGCGGCTCGCCGCGGCCGGTGGAAGGCGGTGCCCGTCAGCTTCCGCTCAAGCCCTCGAACAGGCGCATGAACTCGTCATACGGCAGCGCCGGCCAGCTCTCGACGGTCGTGGCGCCCCCCGAGCGCGAGATCAGGGCGACCTTCTGCGCCGTCTCGACGTCGGGCGCCTCGTAGATGTCGAGAAAGTCGTAAGGGCCGAGCAGCGCGTAGTGGGCGATCCAGCGGACCTGGGGGCAGGCGGACTTGACCTTTCCGAGCCAGTCCTTGCCCATCGCCCGGCGCGCCTTCGGATCCTGCATCGACTCCGGAGCCAGTTTCGTCAGCAGGACGAACTGCGGCATCGGACCTCCTCCGCCGCCGGGACTCCGGCCGGCGAAGCCGGTCCGCCGCGGGCCGTCCCGGCGGCGCCGGGCTGAGATCGACGCCCGGGACCCGATTGTATCGAGGTGCACCTCATAAAGGTGCGAGGTGCTTCCCCAATGGTGCGTCGTCCCGCCGAAGTCGTTGGAGGATCGGGGGTTCCGCTGTCGAAGGGGCCGATGCTCGGGAATCGCGCCGAAGTGCTTGTTTCTCGTCGAGTTGCGCGGCGTGTCGCACCATCGAGGGAGCACCTCCCAACTCGACGAAGGCCCGACAATTCGGCCCGGCCCGCCGGCTTCGAGCCACTCGGGAGCGCAACCCGCCGACTCCCAATGGCTTCGATGGGAAATCGCAGCATCGCGGATGCACATCCGCCTCGCCGGGGGGCGCCCGCCGACTCGGCCCGCATCCTTGTCCGGACTCGTCTCCGCTCGAGGCGGCCTCCGGCGCGGGGGCGGCGTTTTCCGTCGTCCCCCCGACCGTCCACGCGTCCTTCCGCCGCCGGCCGCACGTTGCCCCGAGAGCCTCCCGGCCGACGGTTTCGTGCCGGGCGGAAAGCCGGCGCTGGCGATCCGGGATCGACTGCGGCACTCGCCCGCCGGGGGATCTTCCCCGGAGCCGCCCCGCTTCCTTGCGCGGCGGGCCCGCCGGAGACCGGAGGCGACCGGGCCACGCCTTTCTCGCGCTTCGTGGAGCCGGATTCGGGGCGCCCCGGTCGCGCCGCGGAGCGAGCGCCGCCCCGTTGCCGCGCCGGGGTGCCGGCATTGCCGCTGTCGGCCCGGCGTCGTAGCTTGCCGGTACGCCCCTCGAGGATCCCCGATGCCCCTCCCGCCCCGATCGCGTGCCCCGATCCTCGCAGCGCTCCTGTTCGCCTTCGGCGGAGCGCTCGACGCCACCGGGAAGGACTGCTCGGTGACGTCGGTCGGCAAGACGCCGCTCGACGACCTCGGGCCGGGGCTGTATCAGGGTTTCGAGGGCGGTCTGTATCCGGGCGGGGTCAACACGCGTCCCGCCAAGCACGACGCCGATCTCGACCGCGTCGGCCGGACGATGCTCCTCGACCCTGCCGGGAAGCCGGATGCGCAGAACGGCCGGATCGTGTTGATGTCGGTCGGCATGTCGAACGCGACGATGGAGTTCTCGGTCTTCAAGCAGAAGGCCGACGCCGACCCGCGGAAGAACGACCGGGTGGTGATCGTCGACGCGGCCGAGGGCGGCCAGGCTTCGGGAGACATCGCCGATCCGAACGCCCAGTACTGGCAACACGTCGACGACAAGCTCGCGGCGGCCGGCGTGACGCCGTTGCAGGTCCAGGCGGTCTGGCTCAAGGAAGCGCGCCGCAAGCCCATCGAGCCGTTCCCGGAGGACGCCAGGATCCTTCGCGATCAGCTCAGGGTCATCGTGCGAATCATCAAGTCGCGCTACCCCAACACGCGCGCGGTCTACCTCGACTCGCGCATCTACGCCGGCTACGCGACGACACAGCTCAACCCGGAACCGTACGCCTACCAGTCCGGGTTTTCGGTCAAGTGGCTGATCGAAGAACAGCTCTCCGGATCACCGGCGCTCAACTTCGACCCGGCCCGCGGCCCGGTGCGAGCGCCGTGGCTGTCGTGGGGCCCGTACCTGTGGGCGGACGGTCTCGTGCCGCGCAGCGACGGCCTCACCTGGCGCTGCGTCGATTTCAACGACGACGGCACCCACCCCTCCCCGCTCGGCCGCGACAAGGTTTCGGACATGCTGCTGGCCTTCTTCGAGAGCGATCCAACGACGGTACCCTGGTTCGTCGACTGCGACGTCGCCGATCCCGGCGTGTTCGGTGCCCCGCCGGAGGTGCATGGCCTGCTGGTCGAAAGGGACCTCTCCGGCACCCGCTTGTCGTGGGAGAGCCTCGATCCGGTCTCCGGGTTGAGCACGGTCTACGACGTGATCGGTGGAGATCTCGGCGAGCTGCGCGCCGACCGGGGGTTCGGCCGGGCGGCGTGCCTCGCCACCGGGTTGCCCGACTCGCCGTGGACCGACGGGCAGCCCGATCCGCTGGCGGGCGGGGGACTCTACTGGCTCGTCCGCGGCCGGAACGGCTGCGGCATCGGCAGCTACGGCGACGGCACGGCCACGCCCGACCCGCGCGACGACCTCGACGGGGGTACGCCCGCCTGCCCGTAGCCGCTCTGCCGCGAAACCCTTCCCTCCACTCGGCCGCCCGGCATGGCCCGAGCGCCGCCGGCGCGCGGCGGCGGTGCCGCGCCCGCTTCCGGGGCGGGAGGGCCGGCGCACCGGGGCGGATCGCGCGAGCGGATTCCCCCGCGCGACGCCCGCCCGGGTGAGGCCGGAGCCTCGGCCGACGGCGGGTCCCGCGGAACCGGCCGGCGCCTCGGAAGCGGTGGGAGGTGCACCCTTCCCGGCGCGAACCGGGCGCCGGCCCCCGGCGGCGCCGGGAGCTGCCGGAGATCCCGGCGTCCGGGACCGGACGGAGCGCGCAACCTCCGATTTTTCAATGGCTCGAATGGTCTCGCCGCACCTTCGAGGGGGCGCCCCGGGATTTTCGTGAAATCGGGCTCGCCGCGGATCTAACTCTACGGGAGTGCGCGCAGGGCGGTTCGCTCCCGGCCGCCGGCGCCGGGGAAGGAGAGCAACGATGCGAGCCCACACGAGCCGGATGTCAGCGATCGGGCGGGCGTGCGAACGGTTCGGGCGCTGCGCCGCCGCCGCGCTCGTCCTCGCCGCCGCTTCGCCAGCGGCCGGCCAGGGAGAGGTCTGGACCGTCAACGAAGCGTCGCAGGATCTCGCCATCATCGACATGGCGAGCGACACCTTGTCCGGGCACGTGCTGCTTCCCACCGACTGTCCCGGAGGGACCCCGTGCCCGCCCGCGCGCGGGATCGCCTTCTCGACGCTCCCCGGGGCGGTCGGCGCGTTCGCCTTCACGGCGCAGGGGAGCCTGCTACGGATCGTCGATGCCGGGCTCAGGGAGGTCATCGACACGGTCGACCTCGAGCGAGAGGTCGGGTACCCGCTGACCGTCGAGGCGATCGCCTCGGCCCGGCCCCAGTGGTTCGACGCGGCTCCCGGGCCATCCCCGGCTCCCCAGGTCCGGCGGACGTACCTGCACCTCGCCGCCGACGTGGAAACGGCGCCGGGAGCGGCCACCGAACCGTGGTACGTCATCCTCGATCAGGAGGTCCTCCTGGCTCCCTATCTGCCGCCCTCCGCTGCGCCGTCCGCGGGCGACCTCCTGGTCGCGGCCGGGCCGCTGCTGGACTTTCCCCCCTCCCCGCCCGCACCGTACGCCGCGGGCGTGACCGTGCTGCCGGGCGGCGAGGGCTGGGCCCGCCAGCGGGCGTGGTACGCGGTGGGGATCCCCGCCGGCCCCGGCGGTGAGACGCCGAACCGCATGCGGGCCGTGCTGATCGCCAAGCGATCGCGGGAGACCGATCCGTGGGAGGTGGTCCGTTACCGCGAGACGACGCTCGGCCCGGCGCAGGCGCTGCCGCAACTGTTCCGGCCCGGCGCGCCGTTCGACCGGCAGCTTCCGGTCTTTCCCGAAGGGCCGCTCGGCCAGCTGACGAATCTCGACACGGGGGGCGTTTGCTTCACGGGAGGAACCCTCGTCGACGTCGCCGTTTCGGGACCGGGACCGTCATCCACCGACGTGCTCGCCGTGAACCGCACGGGCGGACCGAACGACGAACTGCTGCGCATCGACCCGATCACCTGCCTGGTGCAGTCGGAGAGAACGGGAGAAGGATCGATCGCCGTGGCCGTGACCGGGACGAACGTGTGGGACCGGGCCTACGTGGCGAACCATGACAGCAGCACGGTCACGATCGTCCACGCCGACGCCAGCGTGCCGCCGGACACGACGCCGATCAACCGGATCGGCGTGAGAAGCTCCGGCCCCGTCGGGATCGCCGTGCGGCCTTCGGACGGGGCGATCTGCCGGGCGGTGAACCTGACCGCGGAGCGGCGGGGAAGCGACGTGCTCCTCTCCTGGGAGCACTCCGGCGACGAGTGCCTGAACGTCGTCTTCCGCGTCTGCTGCGCGTGCCTCGAAGGACACCCGGACTGCCCGTGCGCGGAGGGGAACGGCCCACCCTGCGAGGCGGTGGGGCACGACGCACCCTCCGCCGCGTTCCCAACGGACCGGTCGCTCGCCGGCCCCGGGAATCCCGACGGACAGAACGGCTGGATCAGGCTCGGCTTCACCGGACCGGGCGGGACGAGCTTCACCCACACGGACGGGGCGATCGGCTTCGGGCAGCTCTACGACGTGGGCCCGGACGACGGGAACTGAACGCGAGGCTCCGGCGGGGCGGCGCGGGGGAAAGTCGGTTCCTCCCAGTGGAGCGGATGCGCCCGGCATCCGACCGGGGGTGATCGGGCCGCGGGCGCCTCCCGGCGCAAGCGCGCGCCGCCACCCTCACCCGAACACGCGCCGGTACGCTTCCTCGTTGAAACCGACGAGCAGCGTCTTGCCCGTGCGGATCGCCGGCGCGCGCAGCGTTCCGGAGCGGCCGAGGATCAGTCCGAGCAACTCGTCGTCCGGCGGCGGCGAGCGCCGCATGTCGAACTCGACGAGCTTCTTCCCGCGGGCGACGAGGATCTTCGAAACCGACCGCGCCAGCTCGAGCGCCTCCTCGGCCCCGATCTTGACCTTGCCCGCGCTGACCTCCTCTCCGACCCTCACGTCACGAGGCGCGAGAAACTCCCGCGCGCGCCCGCAGCTCGTTCACCCCGAGCGGTGGTAGTACCAGTCGATCCGCTTGGCCATCGCGCGCCTCCGGAAGTCCCGGGGGAGTGCCGTCGGGCCCCCCGGCGTCGTCGGGCTCAGGATAGCCCACTCCGCGGACCGTCACCGAACGGTAACGACTGACTAAACGGTAACGGTCCGATCGGCTCCCCCGGCGCGAGAAGCCGTCCGTCCGCATCGCCTCTCGCCCCGCGCCCTGCGATCCGCTTCGCTTTCAAAGAGTTGTGGGCTTGACCCGCGTCATGATCCATGCGGCTCACTCCCGGTGGCGTTGGCCCGGAGCTTGCTGAAGCGGTCCGTCCAACCACGGGAGGAGCGTCATGAGCGTTCCCAGCGTGTGGCGCCGGTACGGCCTTCCCGCCGCTCTTCTGGTGGCGTCCATCGCGTCCGGCGTCGCGGCGGATCCCGGCGGCACGTCCCCCGGCGGCGTCTGCTACGAGTGCCACGACGACGTCGCGGCGCGCGTCGCCTCGGGGCCGCACCGCGGCATCCTCGCCGGCTCGGAGGCGTTCTGCATCGCCTGCCACGGCGATCCCGCCGCGCACCTCGAAAGCGGAGAGGCGGAGGACATCGTCCGCGGCGCGACGCTGTCCGGCTACGGCCCGGCGGAACGGTCGGCGGCCTGCCTGTCGTGCCACCGCCGCGATTTCCCCGGCTGGGACGGCGCGGCTCACGCGGACGAGGTGTCGTGCTGGAACTGCCACGCAGGCGAAGCGCTGCACTTCGAAACCGAGGCACCGGCCGCGCCGCGCCGGGGGGAGCAGGACCGCGGGCAACTCGACCGCTGCTGGTCGTGCCACGGCGACGTCGAGGCGGAGTTCCGCCTCGAATACCACCACCCCGTCCGCGAGGGCACCGTCCGCTGCACC
Organism: Acidobacteriota bacterium; assembly: GCA_003696075.1. Lineage (NCBI taxonomy): Bacteria > Pseudomonadati > Acidobacteriota > Acidobacteriota bacterium. Next base: position 12,216 of record RFHH01000079.1, on the reverse strand, counting down.
GACTGCCACGACATCCACGGGAGCGAGGCGGCGTTCGAAAGCGAGGAGTCGCTTTCGCGCCGCTGCACCCGCTGCCACACCGAACAGCGGGGCCCTTTCCTCTACGAACACGAGGCGATGTCGGACGGGTGCACCTCCTGCCACCGCCCCCACGGCTCCTGGAACCGCGATCTCGTGCGCAGCTCCGGCAACGCGATCTGCCTCGAGTGCCATGTCCAGTCGAACTTCCCGGGGATCGGCAAGGTCAACGAGCACGAGTTCTCGCTCGGCGGAGGGGCCCGCTGCTGGGACTGCCACGCCCAGGTCCACGGCTCCAACACCAACCCCCTGTTCAACCCGCGCGGCAGGAGGTGACCCGATGAAGCGGAGGTGGTGGATCGCGCTGGTCCTTCCGTTGATGCTGGTCCCCGCGCGCGCCGGCGGGGAGGACGGCGACGGCGAGATCGTCGCCGGGGCGCTGTTCTCGATCGAGGACGGCGACCGAGGGCGCTTTCTCGAACACGCCGGCGGCCTCGACGATCGGCCGTTTCTCGACGTCTTGCGCTGGCGGCTGGCGGATGCGGAGCGAGCCTGGTCGCTGGAAGCAGCCGCGACGGCGGGCCGTTCCGGCTGGTTCGACCTCGAGCGGAGGGGGCGCCGGTTGCGCCTGGCCATCACGGGGACCTTCCACAGCGGCTGGTCCGATACATCGTTCGCCGACGACCGGCTCCCGTCCGGAACCGCCGTGGCCACACTCGTGCCGCCGACGACGGAGCTTCCCGGCTTCTTCGGCGTCGGCAAGCCGCACGACGACCGCTACCGCTTCGAATTGGTCCTTTCCGGCCGGCTGCGCGGCGCCGACCGCATCGCGCTCCGCCTGTCGGCCGCTGGGCACGACGGCGAGCGGGTGCCGTCGATCGGCGGCTTTTCCTTCGCGGACAACGGCCTCCCGGCGACCTACGCCGCCGGTCTGGAGACGTTCGACTCCTCGATCGCCGAGGCGGAGCTGACCGCCAAGCTGCGCTTCGGCCGGCTCGACCTGCGTCTCGCCGGCGGCCTCGCGGGCGGCGACGCGCGGAGTGCGGTGCGGTTGCCCGCTTGGGGCACGGCCGAACTCATCGACGTCAATGCCTGGTCCGACCGGACGGAGTTCGACGAGACGTGGGTCCGGGCAGGCGCCGTCTGGCCGGTCCGGAACTGGACGCTGCAGGCGCATGCCGACTACACCGACGCCACCTTCACTCCGGAGGCGTTCGACCGGCGCGAGCAGCCCAGCGGGACGCCGCTCGTCGCGGGTCTCGCCACGCACGGGGGCGACGTCGAGCGCAGCCGCCTCGCCGGCGCGGTGGGAGCGGTCTGGTCTCCGTCGCCGAAAGTGCGGATCACCCTCGCCGCCGACGCGGCCGACACCGACCAGACCGGCGCGGTCGCGCTCGACCTCGCCGGCGCCCCTTACGGGCTCGCGCAGACGTCCTATCAGGACAGCCGAGCCGGCCTCACCGCGCGCGGGTCTTTCCGCCTTTCACGGGTCCGCCTGACCGCGGAGGCGCGGTTCCAGTCGGCGGAGCGCACGATCGACGAGCGCGATCCGGCGAGTCTCGCCGACCTCGAGCGCGACACCGATCTCCTGCGGCTCCGCGCGCGAGCGTGGATGCCGCTCGGCCGGATGCGGATCGAGGGCTGGGCGCGGCTCGAGGACCGCTCGACCGACGTGACGATCCGCGACCTCACCGACGGCTACGCGACCGGCGGGCGGGACGTGACGACCACCGCGGCCGGCATTCGGGTCCGGCGGCGCTCCGGCCCGCTGCAGGCCGGCCTGGGCGTTCGCTGGGAGAAGGCCGATCTCGACGTCGACCGCCCCCTCTTCGATCCGGTGTTCGATCCGTCCGTCGTCCTGGAACCCGTCGACGCCGATCACCGGCTGCTCCGCATCTCCGGCTCGCTGTCGAGGAGCGGCGAGCGCGGCGCGGTGTGGGCCGAGGCCGGCTGGACGAACCTCGAGTGGACCTTCCCGCGCGAGGGGGTTCGGCCGTCGTACGCGCCGGTCTCGGAGGAGGTCGACGGGCTGTACGCGGCCGTGGGCGGAGAAACCCCCCTGTGGCGGCGAGGGACGTTGAGGGGAAGCGCGGAGCGCGTGGAGCAGACGTCGGATCTCGACCTCGCGCTCACGCGCGCCGAGGTCGAGGTTTCGCAGCGCCTCAAGGGCATGCTCGCGTTGTTCCTGCGATGGTCGTTCTGGGACTTCAGTGCCGGGGCTTCACGCTCGGACGAGTACACCTTCCATCTTCTCAGCGCAGGCCTGCGCTCGAGCTGGTAGATCTGCGCAAGGAGGAGAAGAGATGCGACGATCGAAGCTTCACAGCATCCTGGTCCTGGCCGCAGCGGGTCTGACGGCCCCGGCACCCGCGATGCCGCCGGGGTCGGCGCACCAGCCTCCGCGCGCGGCGGCTCCGGAGCGCGGCACGCCGCTTCCCGCCCAGACGGCCCAGAACCTCCTCGCGCTTCACGATCCCGAATCGGACCGCTACGACGGCCGGTGCCTCGCCTGCCACCAGGAGGTGATGGAGCGAACCTCGGCGGACCCGCGCGTTCCGTCGTTCCACGTCGCGATGGTGCCGTACACCCCGGGATACAACCCGGCAAAGGGGACCACCGACGCCGTCTGCATCCAGTGCCACAAGTACGTCGAGCTCGAGATCGACTCGAGCGGCGCTCTGCGCAAGCACGTCGACCCGGAGCTGTGCGCGCTCTGCCACGGGCCGTCCGGACCGGGGCCCGTCTTTTACATGAGATAGAGGTGACGGCGATGAGCGAGACCCGAGACTTGACGCCCGCCTTCCACATGGACCGGAGGCAGTTCATCAAGACCACCGGCGCCGTCGGGGCCGCGCTGACGCTCGGCCGGTCGGTGCTGACGTCGGCGGCGGTGGAGACCGTCAACTACGGGAATCCCGATCCGCCGGAGACCGAGCCCGGGGTGAGGATCGTCCGCTCCGTGTGCCTGATGTGCCACTCCGCGTGCGGTATCCAGGGGAAGGTTGTCGACGGCACCCTGGTCAAGGTCGACGGCAACCCGTACCACCCCAACGCCGCCCTCCCCCATGAGCGGCTGCCCTACACCACACCTCCCGAGCAGGCGGACCTCGTTCGGGGCCACAACTGCGTGAAATCCCAGGCCGCGGTGCAGACGGTCTACGACCCGTACCGGTTGCGGAACCCGCTCAAGCGCGTCGGCCCCCGCGGTTCCGGCCAGTGGCAGGAGATCTCCTGGAAGCAAGCGCTGGACGAGATCGCCGACAAACTGCGCCCCTACTACCAGCCGGGTGTCCCGATCGATCCCGCCTTCCCCGAGTTCGGCGACCTGCCGAACAAGGTGCTGTTCTCCGCCGGCCGCATCGAGCACGGACAGAAGGAATTCACCGACCGCATCTGGAAGAACGGCTTCGGCACGGTCAACTACCGCCACGACCACACGTCGATCTGCGAGGTCTCGCACCACACCGGCGGCGACCTGATGACCGATTTCAAGGCGCACCACTTCAAGCCGGACATCCTGAACGCCGACTACCTGATCTGGTTCGGTACCCGGCCCCTCGAGGCGGGATTCCCGATGCAGACGCTCACCGGGATGATCACCGACTTCCTCGCCCGAGGCGGCCGGATGGTGACGGTGGACCCGGTCCTGTCCAACACCGCCGCCCGGTCGCACCGCTGGATCCCGATCAAGCCCGGTACGGACGCGGCGTTCGCGCTCGGCATGGCCCGCTGGATGATCGACAACGACCGCTTCGACCGGAACTTCCTCACCAACACCAAGCCGAACGTCAACGGCGAAAAGTCGTACAGTGACGCCACCTTCCTCGTCGACGAGAGCACCGGAACCTTCCTGCGCGACCCGTCCGGCGAGCCGCTCGTCTGGAACGGCGGCCAGCCGTGGCCGGCGAGCCTCGCCCCGGGCTCCAAAGGAGAGCTCGACCCCGGTGTCGTGTCGGTCAACGGCACCACCGCGCGCACCGTGTGGTCCCGCCTGGTCGAACGGGTGCGGGAGAAGACGCTCGACGAGTACGCGGCGATCTGCGGGATCGACGTCCGGTTGATCGAGGAGACGGCGCGCGAGTTCGCCGCCGCCGGGAAGAAGGGGGTGGCGAACCCCTATCGCGGTCCGGTCAAGCACACCAACGGCGCTTACAACCTGTTCGCCATTCACCTGCTCAACATTCTGAACGGCAACTTCGACTGGAAGGGCGGCAACAGCAAGGGCGGGTCGCACTTCGGCGAGATGGGCGGCAAGGCCCCCGGCCAGGTCAACCTGAAGACCGTGGTCGGCGGGCTCACCCCCTCCGGCGTGCCGATCTCACGCCACGGAAAGCACTACGAGACCGACGCGCCGAATCTGTTCGCCCGCGATGGGTATCCCGCCAGGCGACCGTGGTTCCCGTTCAACAAGCGCTGGTGCTACCAGGAGATCCTGCCCTCGATCAAGGACGGCTATCCGTACCCGGTCGAGGCCGTGATCCTCTACTGGAACGACCTCCTCTACTCGACGCCCGCGGCCCGGGCCGAGGGGGAGCGGATCCTGGCTGACGAGAACAAGATCAAGCTGCTCGTCGCTTTCGACATCCTCATCGGAGAGACCTCGAAGTGGGCCGACTACATCCTCCCGGACACGACGTGGCTCGAGCGTTTCTCCACGCCCCATGTCTCGCCGGCCATCCTCACCAAGACCTCCGGCTTCCGGCAACCCCTCGTGGGAGAGTTCATCGAGGAGACGATCGACGGCAAGACGCGTCGCTTCTATGTCTCTCCTCTCTCGCAGGGGAACGTGGCGCGGGATTTCTGGCTCGGCACCGACGAGGCGACCGGCCCGCAGCTCATGGAAGACATCATGATCGCCCTTGGCGGGCGGTTGGGGTTGCCCGGGATCGGGGCCGGCGCGTTCGACCTCACCGGGGCGGCCCCCGGTTACGACTGGCGGTCGGGTCTCTACTCGGCATGGGACTGGTACCTGAACATCCTCAACAACCTTTCGATCCACAGCGGCGTGCCGGTCGAGGAGATCCTCGCCAAGGGAGGCGTGTTCGAGCCGACGAGCGGCGACCCCTCCGACCCGGCCGTCGCCTACGACGGCGACTATCTGCGCCACCGGTTCGAGAACCTGATCCACATCTACATCGAACCGCTGGCAACCACGCGCGACTCGATGACCGGGCAGTTCTACGATCCCCTGCCGAAGTACGAGCCGATCCGTGACGTGCTCGACAGGCCCGTGACAGCCTCCCCCGAGTTCGACTTGCACGTCGTCACCTACCGCTACGCCTACCACGCACAGGCCCGCACGATCGCCAATCCGTGGCTGCAGGGCCTCAGACCCGAGAACGCCATCGAAATGAACGCGGCGGACGGCGAGGCTCGCGGACTGCGCACGGGGGATCTCGTTCGCGTGGAGAGCCCGACGGGCGCGGTGGCCATCGGACGCGTGCGCCTGACGGAGGGCATCCGGCCCGGCGTGATCGGCGTCCCGCACTCGTTCGGCCACTGGGAAATGGGATCGAACGGCTCGAACACGATCGACGGCCAGCCGGTCGCGCACGATCCCGCGCGGGGCCGGGGGATCGCGATCAACCCGCTGCTGATGACCGATCCCTACCTCGGCGACGTCTGCCTGCAGGACAAGATCGGCGGCTCGGCGTCGTTCTACGACACGCGGGTGAGGGTCGTCCCGGCAGGCGGCACGGCTCTCGCAGGCGCTGCGGCGGGGGCCGCCGGATCGCGCCGCCCGGAGCCGCTGCGCGGCCGGACGGCTCCGCCGGACATCCGCAGGAACCTTCGGGAGAAGAGGATGCACGGGAGACGCTGATCGCGGGGACCGCGGCCTCGGACCGAAGACATCTGGCGTCAAGGAGAGACGGACATGCCTAACGTCGGCTGGATCCTCGATCTGACGAAGTGCACCGGATGCCACACCTGTGAGATCGCGTGCAAGGCGGAAAACAACACTGCGCCGGCGGGTTCCCCGCTCCCGCTGATCTCGGCATTCAGCGCCCGCCAGACCAACTGGCGGCGCGTCATCGAGGTGGAATCGGGGACCTATCCCAACGCCCGCCGCGCCTTCTTCAGCATGTCCTGCAACCACTGCGACGAGCCGGCATGCATGAAGGCTTGCCCCGCCGACGCGATCGTCAAGCGCGAGAGCGATGGCATCGTGCTGATCGACCAGGACCGCTGCATCGGATGCCGCTATTGCGCGGCGGCCTGCCCGTACGGCGCACCGCAGTTCAACGAGGAGACGGGCGTGATGGAGAAGTGCACGTTCTGCGTGCACCGTATCGACGCCGGCCTGGAGCCCGCCTGCGTCACCGCTTGCATCGGTCGAGCCCTGAGCTGGTCCTACGATGTCGACGCCCCGGGCGAACCGCCGCCGGAGTTCGCCGACCCGCGCCTCACGCGTCCCAACATCGAGTGGCGGCGCGACATCGTTCACGGATGAGCGGGGCGGCGCGGGCGCGCGCAACCGACCCGGCGGCCGTGCGGGAGCACGCGGCCGACCTGGTGGACCTCGCCGGCAGCTATTTCCTCGGCGGCCCGACCCCCGAGCTGGAGCGCCTCCTGAGGCGTCCGCGCTGGATTCCGGGCCTCGTGGCATCGGGTGTGCTCGCCGCCGATCCCGGCGGGCGGTTCGCCGATCCGGACCGGCATGCCCGCGAGTTCGAGGCTCTGTTCCGGATCCCCGATCGGACCCGGGCGGTCGTGCCTCGCGAAGGGGCTCACGCGGACGAGGGCGGGCGGCCGGCGGCGGCCGCCTGCCGACTGCTCTACGCGCGCGCCGGGTACGACATGGCGCCGTTCCGGCACCTCGGCCCGGACCATATCGGGCATCAGCTCCGGTTCGCCGCGGCGCTGCTGCGCCGCGAGGCGGCGTGCCTCGAGCGGCACGACGACGGCGCCCGAGCTCGTGTGCGTTCCTGGATCGAGGGGTTCGCCGAAGAGCACGGCGCCTGGTGGTCCCGGTTCGCCGAGGAGGCCTTGCGCCGAGCCCGATCGCGCCAGGTGCGGGTGATGGCGGCCTTGGCGGGGCGGGTCCAGCTCCTGCTCCGGGATCGCTCCGCGCTCTGAATCGACGCTCACCCGCGCTCCCCGCGCGCGGTGTGGTAGAATCGCGTCCACCTTGGCCCGCGGAGGTCACCGTGCGGAAGTGACCACGACTGGGGTCCGGTATCGACGCGCCGCCGACCCTCCGGGCTTTTCGAGGGGGCCCGCCGGAGAGGTGGCCGTCGCAATGCGGCGCCGTCAGGCCGCCGCCTCGTCTTTGCGTCCGGTCGTGACGCGCGCGGATCGCGTCGTTAGCGGGCAGACGCCGCGTGCCTCACGCCGGGGTGTCGTGCTCGAGCCGGAGGGCCGGCGCTGATGGGCGATGCGCTCGGCCCCGCCTTCCCCCCGAGCGGACGCCGCCCCCGTGTCCTGCTGATCGACGGGGCCGCAGCCGAGGCGGAGCTGTTCCGTGCGATCCCGGGGCCGCGCTTTCTGGTCAGGCGCGCGGCCGACAGCGAGAGCGCCTGCCGGCTCGCGGCGGGGGAGCCCTTCGATGTGATTCTCGCCGACCTCCGGTCTGGCGGCGGAGACGGTATCGCGGCGGTTCGCGCCGTCCGCCGGCTCCTGCCGGACGTTCCGGTGGTGGTCCTGGCTCCTTGCGGCGACGCCGCGGCCGCTCCTCCGGCGGGAGCGGACGAAGTGCTCCGCGGTCCGGTCGGAAAGGAGCGGCTCACCCGCGTCCTCCACCGCTTCCTCCCCGGCCCCGGAGCGCAACCGAACGACCCGCCCGAGCCCTGGGGGCAGTCACCGGCTTTTCGGGCCGTGCTCGAGCAGGCCCGTGCCGCCGCCGCCTCGGAGGGAACGGTTCTCATCACGGGCGAGACCGGTTCGGGCAAGGAGGTGATCGCCCGCTACATCCACCGGCTGTCGGCGAGACGCCGGGGGCCGTTCGCGGCGGTGAACTGCGCGGCCATTCCCGAGCCGCTGATCGAATCCGAGCTGTTCGGGCACGAACGCGGCGCCTTCACCGGTGCCGTCCGCCGGCGGAAGGGCCGTCTCGAGGAGGCTGCCGGCGGCGTCGTTCTGCTCGACGAGATCGGAGAACTCTCGCCAGCCCTCCAGAGCAAGCTCCTGCGGGTGCTGGAGGTCAAGCGAATCTCGCGGCTCGGCAGCAACGAAGAGATCCCTGTCGACGTTCGCTTCGTCGCTGCGACCTCGCGCGATCTGCGGCGCGAGATCGCCTGCGGGCGCTTCCGGGCCGACCTGTTCTACCGGCTCAACGTGCTCCCCATCCACGTGCCCCCCCTGCGCGAAAGGCGCGGAGACGTGCCGCTGCTCCTGAACCGTTTCCTCGACCGCTATGCCGCCGAAGCCGGGAGGAGGATGGCGTTCGATCCCGAGGCGCTCCGGCGCCTCGAGCGGCACCCGTTCCCCGGGAACGTCCGGGAGCTGGCCAACCTCGTCCACCGGCTCGTTCTCTCGGTGGCCGGAGAGACGATTCGGGTCGGCGATCTCCCGGAGGAGTACCGCCGTCCGGAACCCGCATCGCCGGCGCCGCCGGCCTTGGCTTGGGCGGAGGGGATGAGCCTGGCGGAGGCGCTTCGGGCGGTGGAGCGAGAGCTGATCGTGAACGCCCTCCGGCGCCACGAGGGGCACCGCGGGAAAACGGCACGAGCCCTCGGCATCTCGCGCAAGAACCTCTGGGAGAAGATGCGTGCACACGGGCTCGCCGGCCGGCGGGTCTGGGACGGCGACGGCCCGGATCCGGCCGTCGCGCCCGCGGGAATCGCCGCCGACCCGTGCGATCGGTGTGAGGCGACGAATCCTCACGAGTGCCGGGGAGCCGGCGCACCGAAGCCGCCGGCGAGGTCCGGAAGCCATGTGCGGTGAGCCCGGGACGGTCTCCCCCTCGGTCGAAGGCCGCCGTCCCGGCGGGAGTCGGGCTCCGCGGATTTCGAGGGAACGGGGCCGGGGAAAGACCGCCCGGTCCAGCCGCCGCAGGCCGAACTCTCCGCTCCAACGCCGGGGCACCCTCCGAGGCGTACGGTGCGCCGCTCGGGGGACGTCCGGCAGGCCGGGGGCGGGTGGTGCCCCTGCGCTCGGGGCAGCGGGCGGGAACGACAGGGCGGCAGACCCGGACCGCCGAGCCGCCGCGGCGCCCGGGACGAGGGTTTCGTGAGGAAACTGGGCTAACATCGACGGTGATCGAGGACACCGTTTCCGACCCGCCGCTCCTACAGCCCGACGGGCCATGGGGCGGCGGGCGACAGGGTCCGAGGGGAAACGCTCGGGCCTCCCGCGTTCGGAAAGGGAACGGATGAAAGACGGACTCGAAGCTTCCCTCCCCGCTGCTTCCGGTTACTACCTGCGCCTGTCGGTGACGTCGGCGTGCGACCTGCGCTGCCGCTACTGCCGGCCGGGCCCTCCCTCGCCGCGCCGGAGGACCGCCCCGCCGCCCGGCGACGACGAGATCGTCGCCCTGGCGGCCGCCGTGGCGCAGGCGGCGCCGGTACGAAAGGTCCGCCTCACCGGCGGTGAGCCGCTCCTGCGGCCCGGGATCGCGCGCATCGTGCGCGGCCTCCGGCAGCGGCTTCCGGGCGCGGTCCTGGCGATGACGACCAACGGCCAGCGCCTCGCCCCGCTCGCGGCCGAGCTGCGACGGGCCGGACTCGACGCGGTCAACGTGAGCCTCGACACGCTCGACCCGATGCGGTTCGCGCGCGTGACGCCGGCCGGGCGGCTCGAGGCGACGCTGGCAGGAATCGACGCCGCAGCGCGCGTCGGGTTCTCGCCCCTGAAGATCAACACCGTCCTGATGCGCTCGGTCAACGCGAGCGAGCTCGACCGGCTCGTACGCTTCGCCGCGGATCGAGGCGCGGAGATCCGCTTCATCGAGCTGATGCCGATCGGAGCGGGAGCGCCGCTGTTCCGGCGGGAATTCCTGTCCGCGGGCGAGGCGCGAAGGCGGCTGGCGTCGGCTTTCGAGGACCGCGGCCCGCTCGGCCGCAGCGGAACCGCCGGCCGGTGGCTCTTCCGCGTCGGCGGGCGCGACGTGGCCGTGGGGTTCATCTCGCCGGTCTCGGCGCCTTTCTGTGACGGCTGCGACCGCCTGCGTCTCGACTCCCAGGGCCGGCTGCTGCGCTGCCTGCGCGGGGAGGACGGCATCGACCTGCTGGAACCGCTCCGGCGCGGCGACACCGCCGCGATATCGGAGATCGTGCGCGATGTCCTCGCGCTGAAGGACCGGCCCGCAACGAGCTGGCCGCGCCGGACGATGATCGCCGTCGGCGGCTGACGGGCGGAAGGAGAGCCGAACGATGTCAGGGAAGGGCGAACTGGTCTCGATCAACATTTCCCCCGCCCGCGGCACGGAGAAGCGCCCGGTCAGCGAGGCGGTGGTCGATCTTCGCGGCATTCGGGGCGACGCCCACGCCGGCGAGTGGCACCGGCAGGTCAGCCTGCTGGCGTACGAGAGCATCGAGGCGTTCGGCAGCGAGGCGGGCCGGAGCTTCGCCGAGGGTGATTTCGCGGAGAACCTCACCGTGCGGGGTCTCGACCTGTCCGGCGTCCGGCCGGGCGACCGGATCGCCGCCGGCACGGCGCTGCTCGAGGTGACGCAGATCGGCAAGCGGTGTCACGGCCACGGTTGCGCCGTCTTCCGCCGCGTGGGCCGTTGCGTGATGCCGCGCGAGGGAATCTTCTGCCGGGTGCTCCGGCCCGGTACGATCCGTGTCGGCGATCCGGTGGCGATCGAGCGGCGGGAGGGGGCCGCCGCGGGCGCCTGCTGACGATGGCCGCGGGCGGCGCGGGCCGGGCCGGCGCTCTCGTCCGGGAGATCTCCGGAGGGCTCGGTGATCTCGGCACCTTCCTGCCGCTCGTTCTCGCGGCCTCCCTCGCCTCCGGGCTCGACCTCGCCTGGGTGCTCGTCCTGGCCGGTTCCATGAACGTCGCCACCGGTCTCGCCTTCGGGCAGCCGATCCCGGTGCAGCCGATGAAGGCGATCGCCGCGGCCGCGATCGTCGGGGAGATCACGCGCGGCGAGCTGATGGCCGCCGGGTTGATCGCCGGCGCGGTGGTGCTCGCTGCCGGCGCCGCCGGCCTCGCCGACCGGCTCGCCGCGGCGATCCCCCTTCCGGTGGTTCGGGCGATCCAGCTCGGCATCGGCGCCAAGCTGGCGCTGCGCGGGATCGCCTGGGCGGCCGGCCTGCCGGCCGGTGGGGCGGACGGATGGATCGCGGCGCTCGCCGTCGGCGCCTTCCTCCTCCTCGCGGCGTGGCGGCGCTGGCCCGGTGCGCTGCTCGCCTTCGCCGCCGGCTTCGTGCTGCTGCGTTTCGACCACCCGGGCGCGCTCGCGGCGTGGGCCCCCGGCTTGCCGGCGCCCGCCCTCCACTGGCCCGCGGCCGCCGATTTCCTCGGCGGCGCGCTGCGGGGAGCGCTGCCGCAGATCCCGCTGACGCTGCTGAACTCGGTCGTGGCGGTCTGCGCGCTCAGTGCCGACCTGTTTCCCGGGCGCGGGCTGCCGCCGCGCCGGGTGGCGACGAGCGTCGGGCTGATGAACCTGGTCGCCGTGCCGCTCGGCGGGCTGCCGATGTGCCACGGCTCGGGCGGACTCGCGGCGCAGTACCACTTCGGCGCGCGCACGGGCGTCTCGGTGATCGCGCTCGGCCTGCTCAAGATCGGCGGCGGCGTGCTGCTCGGCGCCGGTTCCGCCGCCGTGCTCGCCGCCTATCCGGCCGCGGTGCTCGCGCCGATGCTGGTCTTCGCCGGCTACGAGCTGGCGCGCGCCGCGCGCGACGCCCGAGCCCCGGCGGCGGCCGCGACGGCGGTCTCCGGGGCCGCCGCGATCGTCGCGCTGAACACGCTCGCCGGCTTCCTGATCGCGCTGGCGGTCTGGTTCGGCCTGCGCGCGCTCGCCGCTGCGATCGCCGGGCGGCGCCCGGAGGCGGCATGAGCGGCGGCCCCCCGATCGTGAGGATCTGCGGGCGCAAGGGGCACGGAAAGACGACGCTCGTCGCCGAGCTGGTGCGTTGGCTGGCGGCGGCCGGCTGGTCGGTGGGCGCGATCAAGCACACGCCGCACCACCACCCGCTCGACGTGCCGGGCAAAGACTCCGCCCGCTTCGGCGCGGCCGGGGCCCGCCCGTGGGCCTTCGTCTCCGGAAGCGGAACAGCCCTCTTTCTGCCGGGCGACGCCGGCGGGCTGCCG